>NZ_JBFRPJ010000033.1:0-12093 GCF_041471945.1 Vibrio sp. 10N.261.51.A4 | reverse complement strand
TGCTCGGGCAGGGTCGATTCCGATTCTTAGGGTGTCACGGTCAATGATTAACTCTCGGGCAGGGTCTTTTCTAAATTGCCATGCGCCAGCGACCTCTCCCTTGGCGGGAGCCTTTTTTTTAGCTCCCCCTTTATAATACTACTATACGGAGGGTGGTACACCACCACTAATATATGACGAAAGGCTGAATTTTCGTGTGAATTTTCGTTGTCACCAGTCACTTTTTCGTCTTTTTGATACCACCCCATGTATATGTAGGAGATATGTCCACCACACTCATAAAATCCTCATTTTCAAATTCCCTACATATATTGAGGGGGGTGTCAGACATCTCATTTATTAGCAGGTGCTAATGTTTTGGTGGTTCAATTTTAGTCGAATTTTGATACCACCATTGATATATGTAGGGACAGTGATGCCAAATTCTGAAATGAACTGTCGTTTCATGGTGGTTGATTAGCAGTGATGATCAGAACTAGATTACTTTCGTTAAGGCGCGTCATTGAAAATAAGGATTAACAATACCGCTCAAAATGTGTATGTCGGTTGATGGACGTTCTTTTGAGTAACGATTTTCGATTTCTGGCTAATTGCTTTCAAGAACGCGCAAATCTTCCCATACAATTCCCAATCCCACCAAAATAGAAACGATGTTATGCAATTTTTTTCAATTGTTTCTACAAATGTCATTTCTTAACCGATTTATTACGGTGTTTATCAATATTTCCCAAGCATCTCGATTTTCCTCATACGCAATACGATTTTATTCGATTCATGCACGATATTTTTCAACAGCTAACAATAAACATGAAAAATACCCTCACTAATTGCTAAACCATCATCAATTTTTGTGTATCACTAGGTTTGACATCAAGACAAATGATCGGAGTGATTGATTATGAACAAACAACTGGAAGTTGCAGCGATAGATGTAGGCTTTGGAACCACCTGCGTTGCATCTGAAATAACAGGCGATCACTGTTATTACCATTGCTTCCCATCAAGAGCTGTAAAGGTGAATCCTACAGAGCTGAAGCGACTGGAATCGTTTGGCACAACTCAGCGAAATACGGTTTTAGTGAACATTGACGGAAGTAGTTATGAAGTGGGGCCGGGAGTTTTGTCAAAAGCAGCTGACGCCAACGAAAGACTTCTTAATAAACGTTACATCTCAAGTCCGGCTTACAAGGCGCTGTTTATCGGTGGCTTAAGTCTATTAAAAACGGATTGCATTGACTTGCTGGTGGCTGGTCTTCCATTAAACCAACTTGATCGTAAAGATGAACTACTCAATTTTATGATTGGTGAACATCATGTGGATGGGCGAGTGATCCGAGTAAAACAGGCACATGTATTGCCGCAGCCACTTGGCGCACTTACTTATCATGCAAAGTCTGAAGCAAAGAAAATGAACTGCGGGATTATGGAGGCGCTTGGGAACCGAGCGAGAGTTACTGTTGACCCAGGTTATGGAACAACCGACTTCTTGACTTCAACGGGGCTTACAATCGACGAAGAACGTACAAAGGCATTCGAACTAGGTCAGGGGAAAATTCTCAGAAGCCTGAGCACCTATCTGTCTGAGGTTTTGGGTACGTCCATCGGGACCGAATTGGTAGACAAGGCATTCAACACGAAAAAGCTCGAAATATTTGCTGAAACGTATGACTTCCCTGTCGCTGATGGTGTCTTTGATTGCTTGCCGCTGATTGACAGTTTGTGCAATGAAGCAGTCGATTTACTTACAAACATGCTTGGTGAAGCATCAGACATACAAGAGTTTATTGTGTCTGGTGGTCCAGCTCCCGATTTCGCGAGAGCGCTAGAACGTGCATTTCCGAGACATACTGTGAAGTTAGTCGAGAAACATGAAGTTGCTGTATGCCTTGGTTTTGCTGAGTTAGCTAGACAAATCGCGGGTGTTAATTCAAACAAGGTTGCGTAGCTTATGAGTAATAGTATCGATGTTAACCTGTCGACTTGGGTGGAAAGGGGAGCTATCGAGATCCCAGATAGTCCCAAGTTTAAGCGCATCATGTTGCGACGAATACTAAACAAAGGCGCAGTGATTAAGCGATTGCACGAGTCGAACTGGGAAAAGATATCATCACAAGTTGAGCTTACGATGCCGTTCAACGGCGAGAAGGTTAATGAGCGATTTAGAATATCTAAACGTGATTTCCCAGTTTTGTTAAGCGAATTGAATCATTGTGAAAACCGAAGTTGGTTACTCCCAATTCTTTTCCAATTGGGGCTGTTATATCACCAATCCGGTGAAGCAATTATTAATCGATTTTTGGGTAACGTGAACACCAACAACGAACACGGTTCTTCCCAAAATTCTCCACAGATACCTGAAGCTAAATCACCACAGACAGACCCAGCAGATTTGGTATCTACGGAACTGGTTGATAACTTGACTTCAAGCGGATTAATCAGTTGATTTTGACATAGTACATTTGCAATAAGTCAAGGATTAATATTGCGAATGTGTATGTTTTTTTGTAATCATTGTTGTGATTTTATACATTTATGCAATAATCCAAGAGTTCACTAAAACAAATTGCGTATTATGGAATTCGTAATTTCGTATAAATGAACACAACGTCAATACTGTAAACGCAACCTAACAACGCTCGTGGTGAGCTTAGTAAGGTGTTTGAAAGGTCAATGTTGGGATCGTTCAAACCGCGTAAAAGCATGGAAGATTTACTTATGAAACGTCTAGGCCACATGGCAGCCGTGCGTGCAATTTCCGCTCGCATATTGTCAGCTGCACACCAATCTGTTTTAACTAACAGAGAATGCTCCGCTCAAATTAACTTTCTGACTAACATCGACGTAGATCGATTTATAAGTATCGAGCCCGATACTCTAGAGAAGTTTGTAGAGATGCAGCACCATATCTTTACCCTTGCCCCATTACGTTCTGGCTGCACTAAACAAACAGGTTTATCGGTTCTCAATACCGCAATTGAAACAGGCCAGTTTGAAAATTATCGAACACGATTGAACGCTTATCTCAATGTCACTTCTGAATCTACACCTTCTACCGATGAGATGAGTTTTCAGTGCCAATCACTAATTCTCGCAATGCACAACCTCGCTCAAACAGATCCGCATTCTGCGATGATTGAGCTAATGGCAACTCAACAAGAAATCACTAAGTTTGCTAGTTTTGAGTTGTTTCAAATTGTCAGGTTCACATCTGCCGGTATCAATCCTTTCGTATTTCACGAAGGTACTGAAGCTGAGATGTTGAATGCCTTAGAGACTCATGAATTTCAAAGTCACAATGTCGGCGTAGAACGCATTCGTATGCGTACCTTGACCGATATGATCTAAATTCAGTCTGTTCACAATTTGAAAGGATAGTCATATGTCCGAGATACAATTATCCACAGCGTCTCAAATGGCGCTGAAATTGGAGACGCGAGCACTCGATCTTGTACGCTTTGGTGCAAACGCAGCCACAATTAAAGACCTTTTAGGTTCAGTGCCTAAGTCTGCTCAACATGAGCTTGGCCGAATGCAGACAGACTTTAAAAAATCAAGAATGGGTAAAGATGCGAGCTTTCTTCATCAAGTACCGGAAGCGTTTCCCATCTCGAATAAGCTTTGGGCTTATTATTCAATCCTCTCCAATGACCCATCAGTGAAATTGCCGCTTCAAGACAATATCGACAAGATGCTTGATGCTTATGCAAGAGTATTTGATGAATCGAGTGAAGACATACGTGCTTACGTGAATTTCAATCGATTTGTTCAACTCCTTCATCGTATCGGTGACGGTACGATCCACATTTTCAAATGTGAGTGTGGGACAAAATATATTGGCCACACTGAAAGACCTGGTACTGGTTGTGCTCATTGTCGTGCAGAAAGAGCGAGAAATCGTCGTAAAGCCAAAGCCGCTGAGGTATAGATTATGAAATCGAACTATCTAGGCTTATCGATGTTATGCGCCCTTGCATTTGCAGCTACCGCGACGGCAGATGCAAATTTCGTCAATGATAAAAGTGCCGCTCAAGGTTGGCACTTTTATGGGGAGCCTGAACCAGAAGAACCCAAAAAGCCCGTGCCTCCACCAGTCCCTATTGCCCCTCCAAGTACAGCAAAATCTGGTCCTGAACCTATGTCGACGAAATGGATTCGAGCGAACTTTATGGAGTTTGTTGGTGAAGCAATTAATGACCCTAGTCCGGAGAACATCCAACGAGCCCGATACATGCAACGTGTGATTATGGACAAGGCGACTGCTTTTAGGGAAGCGTGGATGCAAGATGTCATCAACAACCCTCTTCTTGATGAAACACAAGCAAGGCCAACATCGAGTTTTGCTCTTAATGCTAAGAATGAAGCTAAGAATCGTGCAGAACAGGAAGTGGTTCAAGAAGTAGCAAAACAAGCGGGGTTATGGTTCTTTTTTGAGAGCACTTGTGATTACTGTAAACGCCAAGCACCAATTGTCCAACGCCTCATGAGCAAATATGGCTTTAATGTAAATGCGATCAGCATCGATTTAGCGCCAATGGAAAATGGTATGTTTCCTGAGTATCAACCGGATACCAAGCAGAAGTATAAAGAGCTAGGCGTTCAAAGAGTGCCTGCTTTGTTTTTAGTCGGTAATTCCGGTGAGTTCGTAGCGCCCATTTCACAAGGCATTGTGACTGAAAGTGAAATAGTCAGATTGGTTCTTATTCAGGCAAAGACGGCCAATGTGATTTCAGAAGAACAATTTAACGACGCGTCGGCAGTTGAGTCACTACAGCAAATTACACGATTTGAAGATATTGATGAAGAAAGAGCCTTAACAGACGCAAACTATCTAGTTGAAATCTTAGAATCGAACCTCAAGGCACAGCAAGGTTACTAACTTTATCGCGGTTAATTGGAGCCTGTTCATTAGTTAATGAGCAGGCTTTTTTATATCAGTTGCACGTTAATTACCGAAAAAAGGCTCCTTATTTGAATTTTTTGCACTGGCGTTAAGTAACACTAATCCTAGTTCTCTATCAGGATATGGTCATGAAGCTTATACCAGTGGTTCTACTGACATTCAGTACATTAGTGATGGCTAACGAGTCACAAAAGCCCGTGATTACGTCATCAAACACTACCAACTCCCATCAATCGACGACTCGACAAATAGTAGAAATGCCCGATTACGAGCGGCTATTTGGCGCTATTACGTCGAATAAAGGCGACATCAACGCGTTGAAAGTCAGCCTACTTAATTTCTATTCAAGCTTGCTCCCAGTTTTGCGTTATGAAGCTCTCGTTCTTGAGGTCCCTGAAGCTTTGACCGCTTATAGCTCTGCAGAGTCAGCAAGCTACGAACTCGCCAAGCTTCACCTTATTGACCCTCAAACTCTAGAACCAAGTGAATATCAGTTTTATGAGCGAGTAGTGGTTGAAGACAGCTACGAAATTGCGAAGGAGTTGGTACTTAATGTGTTGCCGTTTATCCCTTCGCCTGAATCAGACCAACAGAAAAGTTTGACAAAGAATGTCAATGCACAAGCGCAGGAGGCAATCAATTATGAAACGTATTAGGTCTTTTATCGTTGCCGCCTCGCTGACATGCTCTATGAATGTGTTGGCCAACCCAATGCAAGACGTCTTCAATGGGTACTCGACAGGTCATGGTATTGTCGACTACGAAACCAGTAATAAAAACGCCATCGCACTCGGTTCTTTTTCATACCGTGTTAAGAGTCATGATCCAAATATCGTGAACTTTCAAGTTCCGTCGATGAAAGCCGGATGTAACGGAATCGACCTTAATCTGGGTTCATTTTCAATGATCAAAGATTTAACAGGGATGCTCCAAAACTCAATGAGACAAATTGCAGCGGGTAGTGCGTCGTATGCCTTCAACCTAGCTTTAGATGCTCTGTGTCCGACGTGTGCTGCAAACATCAAAGCCTTGAAAAAAGCGATGGATGAATGGAACAAATTTTTCAAGAACTCATGTGAAGCGGGTCAGGCATTAATGGCCAACGCGGTCGGCCCATATGAACAATCAATCCGAGATGCTTTAGCAATCGGTCAAGCCGCAAACTCAACTGGTGTTGCGACAGATTCAGCTGATTGGTTTCAAAACATAGCCCCAGGCACTTCATTGCTTGAGCTCTCCCAAAAAGTTCAGAATGGTGAGGAATTACTGACAGGTAACCTGCTAATTAACGGCATGAGAACATCAAAAATGAATGTTGGTGCCGCTGACTTCTTCCCTAGATTTTCGGAAACCGTCATGTCACTAGTTGGGACCGAGATCCGAGATGTTGCTGATAACACTGACCCTGACCGCCAAGGTGTCGAAACCTCTTCAATTGCGACAACTCCGGTTCCTGCGACATTGACTCTGCTAGATATCGCCTTTGGTGGCTTTGATACTCAAGAACAAGTGACAAGGCTCAAGTGTAATGACGGTAACCCAGATACTGTGGCCAGCTCTAAATGTCTCGATGTTACTCAGGAAACGATTGATTGGAGGCCGTTGAACAAACAGTTCTTAGAAGCGTTGGACGGAACGACAGACGGGACCGCAGGCGTATTAGAGGTCTATCGAACAGGTGCTCGCGGTGCGAATGATTTTGGTCCTACTCAAAAAGCAGTGATACAGGGTGGCGGTATGGATGTATATGGCTACATAGCTTTACTCGCGACCAAATACAGAAAAAGTTCAGAGGTCCAAGGTTACTACGAGGCAATTGCTAATGAATACGCGTACAACTTTGCGATGCAATTTTTCACATCTGCTCGTGCGTATTTGGATGCGGTTGCAATCGCGGCTAAAGCCGACAGCGATGCTAATGCCCAAGCCTACATAAAAGAAGCAAGAGAAATGTTGAACATACAGATGGACATTGTGGACCGCCACTATGAACAACAAGACTCTAAGAACCGTTTGCATATGTTAGTCGAGAAGAGTATGGAGAACTAAGTCATGGAATTTCTGATATATACCATTGGTAATTTTGATTGGGCTAGACAAGTTTTCCTTGGCTTGTCGATGGCGTTCGATCCATCAGCAGGTGATTTTGGACAGCCTAACTACTTGTTCGGTCTTGGATTAGTTCTTTCCTTCTTCGTTGCAGCCTTCAAACAATTCTTTGAAAAGGGTCAGATTGGTGGTGAATTCTTAGGAACAGTGTGCAAGGGCTATCTTATCTGGATGCTGTGTTTCTACCCGAGAGTCGACATTGTAGTCGAACATGCTGGTACGGGTGATTCAGCGTATTTTACTGACATTCCTATTGGTTTGGCTATCGGTGGAGCTGTAACGACTCAAGTACCTATCGCGTTTATCGATATTTTGAGTGACATCTTTGTGATGCCCCAGAACTCAGGCACACACTTAGACGCACTTAGAACGCTGGTGGCTATCGAAGGGTCTGTAAATAGTCCGAATATTCGTACTATTGGGCATGCAGATAGTGATTTCATACGCAGCATAGACAGTTACATGAATGGCTGTTTGTTCAAAGACATGGAAGTTGGTGGAGCCTATCAAGAGGCGAAGGTTGGCAATGTATTGACGAATGTCGATGCTTGGGCCGCGATGGAGGTCAGCTCAACGATTTGGTACATCGACATGTATCTTGAAGGGCAACCGTCATTCATGTCGTGTAAAGACTCTTACACTGCACTGAGCGCATACATTGATAATGACCAATCGAAATTAGCAGACGGACTCGATGAGTTAAATGAAGCGAAAGGCATATCAGCGACACAAGTAAGCTCTGCACTTCAGCAGTTGGGCTCTGCATCAATGGACAGCTACACATTTCAAATGAATAACTTCCTTGATTATCACGTCAAAAAGAACGCTATGGGGTTAGATGCTAGTCATTCTGCACGAGGCCAACTTGTTGACGCTATGGAATATCAAGCGAAACAACAGCGTCTTTTCACTATGGCAGGTGACAGAAACTTGTGGCTTGAAATGGCCCCTGCCACCATCTCATTTTTTGAAGCGTTCGTGTGGTTTGCTGCACCACTTATGTCCTTCTTTATCATCTTTGGTGAAGGGGGCTTTAAGATCGCCGCGTCATACATGCGATTCTTAGTGTTAGTTGGATTGTATCCATTTGTGATGATTCTGATTAACTTCTATCTCGATTGGTCTATTCAAAATGCGTTGGAAACGTCGATCACTGAGCAAACAGCATACACCATAGGGGGATTGTCCAATTTCTATTCCGAAGCGCGAAGTTATATAGCGACCGCATCTTACATGACGACAATGGTTCCTATGTTGGCTTATATGCTTTTGAAAGGTGGCGAATACGCAACCGTGAGTATGGCTGGCAAGATCGGGGGAACCGCACATGTTAATCCTAGTGCTGTCGCACCAGATATTGCAGTTGGTGCCAAAAATGGTTCACTCAGAATGGGTAATCACAGTTGGACTATGGGTGATAACGGTGTGGTTCATTCAACAAATCAAATTCAAGATCAAAACATGCCAACACTCAGTGGTATGTCGAATATGACCAGTAACTTATCCCTTACATCAAGTATGGCAGAGTCGCGAGTTCAATCATCCCAAGCTTCACATCAACAGTCATGGGGCAAGCTTTCTCAGCTTATGACGCAGATTCAAAAAGGAAAAAGTGCGAACGGTAGTGATAGTCATCAATATTCTGAAAATGCTCAATTTGCATCGCAGGTGCGTGAAGGTTTACAGAAAAACACCAATCTAGATACTCAAGAAATTACTCAATTGATGGGTAAGTTAGTAATGGGTGGTGGTGGCTCGGGTAGCGGAAGTTTCGGTTGGGGAAGTGGAGAGGATTCAACACAGCAAAACTCTGAGAGTGCAAAGACGTCGACTCAAGCTTCTGACTCTACCCAATACAGTAATGGAAAAAATAATAAAACAATGTCGAATACGCAGGGGGGCTCTCAGGCTGCAGGACGACACGGACGTGGCCCCGTGACGAGAACTAGCCATATAGAAGATAAGGGCAATTCAAAAACAGAAAGAGTCCAAGTTACTGACACTAAGAGTAATGACAAGAGTTCCGGAAAAACAAACCGAGTGGGTTCAAGAAGCAAAAGTGATTTCTCGGTTGGTCTTGATGGCCGAGTTCAGGTTAACGCAGAAGGCGGGTTTAACCTTACGGAACGTGAGGCAGAGGCATTGCAGGCAAGCTTAGGTTACGTGACCAGTGAACAAGGCGGCACCAGTGCTCAATATACTAGTCAAGAAGCGATTCAAAAGGTTCATGGTCTTTCAAGAACGACAGGTTGGGGCGAAACGGGACAAAATGCTATTCAAGACCTGAAAAGTTATACAGCTGCGAAACAATTCCAAGAAACGACGCAACACGCATTGGGTGTTGCAAAAGGTTTGAATCAAAATTATTCAACCAATTTTACAAATGCGGCAAACAATAAGGAATTTAAAGAGTGGGTGGCTAATGGTTATAACACCGAAAGTGAGATGGCCAACATGAGCCCAGAGGAGCGTAGAGTCGTTGATGCCAATGCTCAGGCCCGAAACCTCCAAATACAACGTGATGCATCTAAATACTATCACGGAGATGTGGGTCGTGCTGCAGCAGTACTTTTCTCAAGTGAAATGGTTAATCAATATCAAGAAGTGGCGACCGCTAAAGACATGAATTCAATGAAATCGGGCTTGATGGATATCTCGCAGAAATTCAATGAAGCCGACTTCTTGATTGGTGACAAAGCACTTAATGATATGTCGAAAAACTTTGCCACGATGAGTAACAATTTAGGGTCTGTGAAAGATACCACCAGCAACTCAGCCGTAGCAGGCATTCCGGAAGAAATTCAAAGACACCAGCAAGGCTTTGAGAAAACACGAGATGAACGACTGGGTGAGGTTGGTACATTATTGACCACCAAAAATATCAAAGATGAGCACGGGGAAAATGTTGATAAGGCTCGCGCCAATGCATCAAAAGTTGCGCCTGAGAAAACAGATGAAATTAAGGCCATTGAAACTGCCACTGATACAGTTAATCCAACTCCAATTTCTCAAGAAGTTAAGAGTGCTGCGAAAGATGCTGGTGGATTGGTAAATGACGTTGCAGCGGGTCTAGTTTCTCAGTTTCACTCTGCGACAGCGCAACAGCTATCAGAGCCTGCCGCAGAAAACATGAAGCACTTAGAATCACCATTGAATAAAGGTGCTGATTTACTAACAAGACCACAAATTGCAACTAACCCAAGTGCTCGTGATTTTGGACTCACCACTAATTCCGAAGGTGTATATGGTGCCGCTGTGATCGCGTTAACCAGTGATGAGAACACGCTCAATAAAGATGGGCTACTCAGTGACACTGAAATCAAGCATCACAATAATGCGGTTGGGAATATAGAACAACTAAGAACGGAAATGTCTGAGGATGAGTCATTTGCCAAAGAAGTCGGTGGACTTGCATCGGGCAAATACACCATGGAAGCGTTAGAGGACTATAAACTGTTTATGGGTGGCTCTGAGGACGGGTTCAGAGACATTGATTACAACAACGTTGCTCATGTTGCCTCAACACTTGGTACATCCCTTACTGATGAGCAAGTTTCGAATCTATCAAATCAATCTGAGGTCAATAAGAATTACGATGTCGTAAATGGCAAATTGTTATCTAAACATTATCTGCAGATTGGAACAGAGGATGGGGCCGAACACCAGAAAGCTTACCACGCATCTAAAGATACACCGAATGAAGTGAAGTTGTCACAACTTGAAGCGACAGGTAAAGAGCAAAATGAAGCTGCAATTAAAGAGGGCCAATCTAACGGAACAACTCCATTAACGGGTGTTAATGACACCGTAGCGAACACAGCAATGCCGGGTTCTGTACCGTCAAATGAGCCGTCACCAGTACCAAGTTCAATGACAAAATTCGCTGAAACTGCAGCGCAAAGCTTGGCACTTATGGAGGCATCAGAGAACAGTGGTATGAGTGACGAACAGAAATCACAAATCTTTGACTCCATTGACAGTAATACGATTTCTGTAAAAGAAGGAGCTCAACTGTTCAATGCTGTAAGTTCAGGTGAAATGACCGCTAATCAGGCAATTACGTCGTTGCAAGAGAAAGAGGAGATGCTTGCTTCAACAGAAAATACCCAACCTGATGCGCAACCAACAGAGGCAAATAATTCAAAGGAAACAACGACACAACAAACCCAAGGCAATGATCAAACAGGTTTCTCCAAACTAGCTTCAATGGTTGTTAGCGCATTACCTAGTAGCCCATTACAGCCAGAGGACAGTAATAATCAGCATACCCAAGTGCAAAGCAATCAAGAGGTAGCTCCTGATAATAAATCAGCCGAAACGGTAGAGACGTCGAAGACCTCTGACACTGTATCTACGAACTCACGCCCTGAAAGTTCACAAGTGGCAAGCGCATCACCGCAGAAAGTGGCTGAGACAGTACCAGCTAACTCACGTACTGAAAGTTCAGTAGCAAAGTCGGGCAATGTAGAGTCAGCAACACAACTGGCGAGTGCTCCTACTCAAAAGGCAACTGATGCTGTTGCAAATACACAACGCCCTAATACTTCAGAGAAGGAGACGGGAACAAATCAGACCCAATTGGTGAATGCATCCACTGACTCCAATAACGGTAATCAAGGCACGGGAACTAGTGAGGACTCTCAAAATGATTACAAAATGGGGAATCAAACCAAACTAGCATCACTCAACGACACTGATTCAAGTTCGCCTTCTGTTACCGGAAGCGGTTCAATGGACCTAGCATTATTGGAGTCTTCACAGTTCAGTGGTATGGCTGATGGAGATAAAGAGATTGTGATGGAGGCTATTGCTAGTGGCCAACTTACTGCTGATGAAGGCATTGAAGTGTTCAATGCGGTTCAAAGTGGAGAAATTAACTCAGATGAAGCTATTCAGATAGCTAACGGGACAAAGGAATTGCCGAGCGCCCGTAATGAAATGTTGGCTTCTACTGGCTCTAGTCAGTCGAATAGTGACCTTACTGCGAGCTCAGATAATGACATGGGATCGGCGCTTACAGGTGCAGACAATGAGTTCATCTCTAAAGAAAGCGATGCACATTTAGCGTCAACGAGCTTTGAAGC
>NZ_JBFRPJ010000032.1:0-41273 GCF_041471945.1 Vibrio sp. 10N.261.51.A4 | reverse complement strand
CGTATTTTAGGACGAGACACTGCTCACTTTATAAAAAGATAAACAAAGGGTTGTTTTTAAAATTTTATTTGATAATAATTATCATTAACATCCAATAAAGAGATGCAGATGATGATGAAAGAGCAGCAGGTTCTCTATTCGAGATTTTACAAAGCACAGGATCGCTTTGCTTCATTAGAACAAGTTCAAGGCCATGAGCCGTTTGTAATTCGAGAGTATATCGAGTGTGCACTGACGCTTTCGGCTTACTATGAAAAGCATGCCGCTCAAGAAAACATCTTGTTGTGCGAGCTGTATCTACGCCAAGTTTTCTTTCATTTGATTGAAGCGATTGAGTCTCCTCAGCGCAGTTTCGCCTTTCGTCATATCTGCCTAGACTCTATTCACTCACCACTATTTTATTTGAAGCGCCACTACTGCCAGCAACCTCAAGGCCAAGCGCGTTTTTTGAATCTCAGCCAAACACTACAACAAGTCCAAGCCCCACTTGGCTAACAAGGATAGAACATGACCCTACAATTTCGGATTGAAAAAGACAGCATGGGCGAAGTGAAAGTCCCTGCCGATGCGCTATACCAAGCACAAACTCAGCGTGCAGCGGATAACTTCGCGTTTAGCTCTCACAAGATGCCGACAAGTTTTATTCAAGCACTGGCGTTAATTAAACAGGCAGCGGCAGATACCAATGCTCAGTTAGGTCTACTGGAAGGTGATATTGCCAACGCGATAGCCGAAGCCAGCCAAGAGATCATTGAGGGTAAACACCTCGATCAATTCCCTATCGATGTCTACCAAACCGGTTCAGGTACCAGTTCCAACATGAATGCCAATGAAGTGATTGCTACGCTTGCCTCAAGAAGCTTGCAAGGCGACGTGAACCCCAATGATCACGTCAACATGGGCCAAAGCAGTAACGATGTGGTGCCAACCGCAATTCAAGTGAGCGTTGCTTTGATGGCTGAAAATAAGCTATTACCTGCATTAACTCACCTTTCTGAAGCACTCACCATCAAACAACAGGAACTTGCGGAGGTCGTGAAGACCGGCCGCACTCATCTAATGGATGCGATGCCAATGACCTTTGCTCAAGAGCTAGGTGGTTGGAAATTTCAGATAGAACACGCTAAGCAAGCAATAGAGAACACCCTGCCCGCTATCAAGGCTTTAGCACAAGGTGGTACTGCGGTTGGAACAGGGATCAATGCTGACCCACGCTTTGCCGATAAGTTTGCGAGTAACCTGTCTCAATCGACAAAGATCAGTTTTAGCTCGAGTGAAAACTTCTTTTTTAGCCTCAGCAGTCAAGACGCGATCGTTGCGCTGTCAGGTCAGCTCAAAACGGCAGCAGTTGCGATCATGAAGATCTCAAACGATCTTCGCTGGATGAACTCTGGGCCGTTGGCTGGCTTAGGGGAAATTGAATTACAGGCTCTACAACCAGGCTCATCGATCATGCCTGGCAAGGTAAATCCTGTGATTCCAGAAGCTGCAGCTATGGCGGCGGCGCAAGTCATTGGCAACGACACCACCATTACCGTAGCCGGACAATCAGGTAACTTCCAACTTAATGTGATGCTGCCAGTGATTGCTCATAACGTGTTGGAAAGTATTGAGTTATTGGCAAACAGCTCAGTCGCTTTAGCGGACAAAGCCATCGCGACCTTCACGGTACGCCAAGACAATCTCGATTTGGCACTGTCAAAGAACCCAATCCTAGTGACCGCACTTAACCCTGTGATTGGCTACTTGAAGGCGGCTGATATTGCCAAGAAAGCTTACAAAGAAGGCTTACCAATTCTGGATGTCGCAGAAAGAGAAACCGATCTTAGCCGAGAAGAGCTCAGTAAACTGCTTGATCCAACCACACTGACACAAGGTGGCATTGCTGGTTAGTTATTGAATTAACAAGCGAATCGGCGTTCGCAAAAAAAACAGAGACAAAAAAGGCCTCATCTGAGGCCTTTTCACTATCCGCTCACGAACGTACTAATCCGAGCCTGTTAACCCAAACTAGCTCACTCGATTCAAGACCGCTCTTAACTTAAGTGGCTTCACTGGCTTGGCAATAAAGCGAAAGCTGTTGGCCTTTATCGCTGCCAACATGTCATCGGTTCTATCGGCACTAATGATGACCCCTTCAAAAGAGTCTCCGAGGCGCAAGCGACACTGCTGCAGGACTTCGAGACCCGTTCTGCCATTATCTAAACGGTAATCAGAGAAAATCACATCAGGTAGCCAACCCTCATCTAGGCACTGCAAGCTTTCGACCAAATCAACCGCCGTCTTAACCTCACAGCCCCAACGTCCGATCAGGTTTTCCATACCGACTAAGATTTCTCGTTCATTATCGACACACAATATCTTGAGATGTTCGATGTCGCTGGTCGCCATTGGCGTCGAAGCTTGCACAACTGGAGCCACTTTTTCCGCTCTAGCTAAGGTGATGGAAAAGACACTGCCTTGCCCCGGCCATGAGCGCATCGAAATTTGATGGCCAAGCACATGAGCAATACCTTTCGAGATAGCCAGCCCTAACCCCAATCCTTGATCGGCTCGTACTTGGCTGCCACGAGTAAACTCTTCAAAGATTTCTTGTTGCTTGTCTTCATCGATACCGGTTCCATTATCCCACACATCAATTCGAACCTGTCCATTCACTCTTCTCGCACCCAGTACCACTTTCCCTTCCGGGTTATAGCGGAACGCATTGGTCAAAAAGTTCTGAATCACACGCCTCAACAGCTTAGGGTCTGAATGAATGAACAATGACGACGGAATCATCTTAAACTCAATTTTCTGTTGTCTCGCTAGAGCGCTAAATTCCGCGTTCAAATTGGTTAATACGTCATGCACGGCAATCGCGTGAATGTTGGTTTCTAACTTTCCGGACTCCAATCGAGAGATATCCAGCAAGTCACCAATCAAATCTTCTGCGGCGCCAAGTGCACTCTCGATGTGAGATGACAATTGCTTCACCTCTTGCTCTTTTGCCACCTCAGACAGTGACGAAGCAAATAGACGTGCGGCATTGAGCGGCTGCATCAAATCGTGGCTTACCGCGGCTAGAAAACGACTCTTAGATTGTGATTCTTGATCCGAAATCTGCGTGGCTTTTACCAAGCGATGATTCAGTTTTTCGAGCTCTTGAGTTCGCTCATGCACTCTCGATTCCAAGCTTTCATTGGCATCTTTTAGCGCTTGCTCTGCTTGTCGGAATACCGTGATGTCGGTAAAGCTCATCACAAAACCACCACTTGGCATTGGGTTACCTTGCACCTCAATCACTCGGCCATCAGGACGAATACGAGAAGAGGTGTGTCGAGTGCCTTGCTCAAGGTGATAAACACGGCGGCGAACGTGATCTTCCGGGTCACCTGGGCCACACAACCCTTGCTCGGCATTATGACGAATCACGTCTGAAATGGGTCGCCCAACCTGAATCAAACCCGCAGGGAATTCAAACAATTCTAGGTAACGCTGATTCCATGCAACCAGCCTCATTTGTTTGTCGATTACTGCGATGCCTTGGCCAATATGTTCAATCGCGCCTTGCAGTAAACCGCGACTGAAGTCGTACAGCTCCGAGGCTTCATCAACGATGGTCGCGACTTCTTCAAGCTTCATGTTTCTTCCCTGCAAAGCAGAAGTAAGTACTAACTTAGCAGATGAAGCACCGAATACACCGGCGAGCACGCGCTCTGCGTGTCGAATCAGACTCGCAGGCGCTTGTTGATTAGGAAGCAGCGGCTGCCCGTGTTGTTGCCAATAGCTGTGTAAAGCACTTTTCGCACGCTTACGGCCCACAAAACGCGACGCCAGCATCTCTAATTCAGCGACCGTCACTCGGTTCTGGTAAAGGCTGATATTCTCGTTTTCAGGCAGCGGCGTGCCAACAAATGCTGCTGATTGTAAGCGCTCACTTAGGCTTGGGCGAGTCGTCATCGAAACCACGGCATAGCACAAGGTATTAAGTACAATACTCAGCACAATGCCCCAGTTTGAACTGCTGATATTCCAGCTACTGAGCAGTTCTGGCGGCGTGATAATCCACAGTAAAAGGTTACTTTCACTGTCGCCAGCCAACATGCTGGTTTGGCTCATCAAGGTAATCAGCCAAATCAACGAGCCCACCATTAAGCCGACATACACGCCCTTGCGGTTACCCGGGCGCCAGTACAAACCACCAATAAGTGCTGGCGCGAATTGAGCAATCGCAGCAAAGGAAAGAAAGCCAATCGCTGACAGTGAATGGATGGTATCGAGCGCCTGATAAAACAGCCAAGCACCCAGTAACAGCAGTAAAATTAGCCCGCGGCGAATCACCAATAGCAGGCCAGAAAAGTGTCGATGGGTTCTTTGAGTTAGGCGCATACGGCGCAGTAACAATGGCATCACTAAATCATTCGACACCATGATCGCCAAGGCGATGGTCGACACTATCACCATGCCACTTGCCGCAGACGTACCACCAAGGAAAGCCAGCAAGGCAATGTGATTAGCGCCTTCTGACATTGGCACACTGATCACATAGGTATCCGCTGGCATACCAGTAAGTAGTCCTTGTCCTGCCCAAGCAATTGGCAGCACGAACAGTCCCATCAAAATCAGGTAAAGCGGAAACAACCAACGAGCGGTATGCAGGTCTTGAGGACGTTCGTTCTCTACCACCATGGTATGGAACTGGCGTGGCAGACAGACAATCGCCAACATGGTCAAAACGGTATGAATAATTAAGGTCGGAATATTGGGTGATTCGTAGGTGGAAGCCGCCACATCAAGCAAGTCGATCTTGTCGCTGCTCATCGCCAGATACATGATGAATAGGCCAACGATCAGGAATGCCGCGAGCTTAACGATGGATTCAAACGCCACCGCCATCATCATGCCACGGTGATGCTCTGTGTTATCAATGTGTCTTGTACCAAACAGCATGGTGAAAATAGCCAAAGCACCGACCACAAACCAAGACACATGATAGTCCTGATAACCGAAGTCAGCCGCTAGGTTGGGTGCAACAATATCCAACCCCATGGTAATACCACGCAGTTGCAGAGCAATATAAGGAAGGATACCAACCACGGCGATAACCGTCACCGCCACCGCTAAGCCCTGAGATTTTCCATAACGAGCCGCGATAAAGTCGGCAATGGAGGTGATATGTTCCCGCTTCGCAATCAGGATCAGCCGCGCCAAGATCCGCCAGCCTAGTGTAAAGACTAGAATCGGGGCGAGGTAAATGGGTAAAAAAGACCAAGGGTTGTTACTCGCCTGCCCGACCGTTCCATAGAAGGTCCAAGAGGTACAATACACGGCAATCGAAAGGCTATAGATCCACGGGCGCCAACGCGATAGCCAACGAACCTGCCTGTCTCCATACCAAGCGATCAGAAATAACACGCCCAAGTAGGCTAAAGAGACTGGAATTACTATCCATCCTTGCATTGAAAACCCTTTTTTCATCCATAAAAAAACCTCTCCATAAGGGAGAGGTTTCATTTAACTAAGGATGGGTGATTAACTCAATCGCATCGCTTAAATTCTGTGCTTTAGACTCTAATTATCAGCATTTGCTGTGAGATTCTGACTGTTCCGAATCTGATTGATTAATCTCAACCACTGAACTTCTTTCATCCAACTTAATGAACAGAGCAAGTGCACCCATTGCAGCCATGCCCCAGAAGATATTTGCGCCCCAAAGCTCATAACCCCAACCACTTAAGGTGGTCATCAGTGCAATAAAGGCACCTAATGGAATCGCGTTATACAGGGCTTGTAGCGCAACCATCTTGTTTTGTTCTTCAGATTGGATGTATTGAATCGCGGCGATGTGTGCCATGGCAAATGTCACACCGTGCAGCAACTGCACCATCACCAGTGCAAAAATCGCCGTGGTTGATGCGGTAATACCCCAACGCGCCATCACCCCAATAGCCGCGACGACAAACAAAGTACGCAGTGACCAGCCTGAGAATAATCGCTTACTCAGAGCAAATACGGCCACTTCAGCAACAACACCTAAACTCCACAAATAACCGATGATAGCTTCTGAGTGACCCGCTTCTTTCCAATAAATCGCACTAAAACTGTAGTAAGCCGCATGACTACCTTGCAGCAGCGCCATCAAGGCTAAAAACTTTACCACTGACGACTCACGCAGCAGTTCACCTAGTTTTGGTCGCGCCGCTTGTTGCTCAGATTGTGTTACTGGCATCACATTGGGGTTTCTCATCGCAAGAATCAATGACAGCAACACACCGGCAAGCGCAGTATACAAAATCATGTCAGTGCCGAATTGTGCCACCAAATAGCCAACAACCGTTGAACCTGCGATAAAGGCAATTGATCCCCAAAGACGAGTTCGGCCGTAGTCGAGCATTTTCAAACGACTGTAATGGTTAGCCATCGCATCAGAAAGAGGAATGATCGGCCCACAACAGAGGTTAAACAGTACCGTTGCCAACAACATCAGTATAAAGCTGCCACCGGTGAAGAAGTGGAAACCGACAAACAGCAGCGCAGCGAAACTCAAACAGCGTAGCGCTGGCATCAAGTGTTCCACTTTATGGATACGCGGCGTAATCACTAAGTTGGCCACACAACGAGTCGCAAAGCCGATACCAATCAATACGCCAATATCACCAGCAGACACGCCTTGGTCTTCAAACCACAACGCCCAAAATGGCAAATACACGCCATACGCAAAAAAGAAACCAAGAAAATACTGAGAGATCCAGCCATAGGGTGAAGGGCTAAACATAAATGACCTATAAAGTGTGCGGAAAAAGGCAGCACCAATTATGCCTATCTCGCATACGATGAAAAAGGGAATTATTACTGGGATAGTATTCCCATATTCAATGGGTCTGGATATCGCATTTCAACAAGAGATTTCACGCTCATCAATACTCATACTCGCATTTAGACTAAAGTCGTCTGGAGCTTCGCTGGTATTTTGTCAGACTGATTAAAGACTCCCATTTCTTCTTGTGATGCTTATGCCTGACAAATTTAATATGCAGCACCCGCCCTTCGATAGCCTGTCCGACGCCGAACAGTTGAAGCTTCGCTCTTCATTAGACGTGGTGTATTACCGCTCTCAAGAAGTGATACTGGAAGCTGAAAGGCCGAGCCGACACCTGCATATTTTGATCAAAGGAGCTGTTGAAGAGCGCGCGAGCAGTGATGGTGAGATTTACGCACACTATGCCAATGACGATATTTTTGATGTCCGCAGCCAGTTTGAACCCCACACCAAACACCAATATATCGCACTCGAAGATACATTAAGTTATCTGCTGCCCACCGATATTTTTCTTGAGCTTTACCACGCCAATGGCCAATTCGCTGCCTACTTTGATAGCAACCTATCAACACGAAAAGCTTTGATAGAAGCCGCCCAGCAGCAACAGAATCTTGCCGAGTTTATATTAACCAAAGTGGATGACTCTATCTATCACCCACCACTGATACTTGAACCAAACCAACCGATCAACCAAGTCACTCAAACCCTTAAAGAACAAGGGTTAGACTCGGCCCTAGTCCATTTGGAACATAATGATCCAAAAGCTTTTGGATCATCATGTTCCTTGTCGTATGGAATCGTCACTCGAACCAATTTATTGCATGCTGTGATGCTCGATAATTTCACACTGGATGCGCCTGTCGGTGAGATCGCAACGTTTCCGGTGATGCACGTGAACCAAGGCGATTTCTTATTTAACGCCATGATTACCATGACCAGAAATCGAGTAAAAAGGTTGATGGTTTGTGATGGTAAAAATGCGGTCGGCATGGTGGATATGACACAGATTCTCAGTGCATTCTCCACACACTCCCACGTTCTTACTTTGCGTATTGCGCGCGCCACCAGCGTTGAAGAATTGGCAATGGCATCCAACAAACAACGTCAACTGGTCGAGAGCTTGCTCAGTAATGGGATTCGCACACGCTTTATCATGGAGCTGATTTCTGCGGTCAACGAACAGATCATAGAGAAGGCTTTTGAGTTGGTGATCCCACCTGCACTGCATAATCATTGCTGCCTAATCGTGTTGGGTTCTGAGGGGCGTGGAGAGCAAATTCTCAAAACCGATCAAGACAACGCTCTGATTATTCAAGATGGTTTGGAATGGCATCAATGCCAAAGTGCCATGAACGACCTCACCCATACCCTTCAACAATTGGGTTACCCACTGTGCCCGGGCAACGTAATGGTCAACAATCCGAAATGGGTGCATTCAGAACAAGAGTGGAAACAAACCCTCACCCATTGGGTAAAAAAAGCCACGCCAGACACCGTGATGGATATCGCGATCATGGCAGATGCACACGCAGTAGCGGGGAATAGAGAGTTATTAAAACCTGTAAAGCAGCACCTCAGTGATTTAATGCTCGGACAAGAATTGATTCTGACGGAGTTCTGCCGCCCGGCGCTGAACTTCTCAGTTCCCCTGACCCTGTTTGGTAATGTGAAGCAATCTAAGTCCGGACTCGATATCAAACAAGGCGGTATTTTCCCTATCGTGCATGGTGTGAGAGCGCTTTGCCTAGAACATGGTGTCACGGTCAACAACACCTTCGAACGCATTGAGCAGCTGGTCAGCAAGAAAGTATTAGAGCAAAGTACTGCCGATAATCTCAGTGAAGCACTCAAGCAATTCTTTAAGTGGCGCTTAGCCCAAAGGCTTTCTCAGCAGCACAGCAGCAACAAGATTAACGTCAAACTGATGGAACGAGCAGACAGGGATCTGCTTCGTCATAGCCTGCACGTGGTGAAGAAATTCAAGCAATGGCTCGGCTACCACTATCAGATACGGGATTAGGCATTGAACGATGAATAGGTTGGTTCGCTATTACTGGCATCACAAGCTCAAAGGCTCCCTCTATCAGCCTCTGTTTACCGCGCCTATTGATCATGAATATGTATCGCTCGATTGTGAAACCACCAGCCTAGATCCCAATCAGGCAGAATTAGTTACCATTGCCGCGACCAAGATCATCGGTAACCGAATCATTACCAGCCAACCTTTTGAAGTCCGGTTGCGCGCCCCCCAATCGCTCGATTGCAATTCAATAAAAATCCACCGTATCCGTCATCAAGATCTAAAGCACGGCATCGAAGAAAAACAGGCTTTAATCGAGCTACTGAACTTCATTGGAAATCGTCCTTTAGTCGGCTATCACATCCGCTATGATAAAAAAATTCTCGACCGCGCCTGTTTAAAACAGCTTGGATTTCCACTGCCTAACCGATTAGTCGAAGTGAGCCAACTCTATCAAGACAAACTCGAAAGACAGCTGCCCAATGCCTATTTTGATCTCAGTATGGACGCCATCTGTCGCCAACTCGATTTACCTATCCCGGTCAATAAACATGATGCATTACAAGACGCTATCTCCGCTGCGCTGATCTTTGTGCGCCTGAAACATGGTGACCTTCCCCGTTTCAACTCTTCTTATTCTTAATTCAACCACTGGCGCTTCACATAGAGAGCAACATCTCAAAATTGAACTTAACTCGCTATTTTGTAAGTGAAAAGCAGCGTCTCATCCTAAAGTCTAATTGTGGAAATCGCCGTCCTAGCCGAGAGTGATAACACAAAGACGGTTCTGTAATAGACCTAGAAACTGAACACAAAGGAAGTTGCCAGTTCATTAGGAATGTAGGCACAAGGAGAGATGCAATGAGTGAAGCCCACGTTTATCCGGTAAAAGAAAATATTAAATCAACCACACACGCGGATAATGACACTTACCTAGCCATGTACCAGCAATCTGTTTCTGACCCTGAAGGCTTTTGGGGTGAACACGGAAAAATCGTTGATTGGATCAAACCTTTCACACAAGTAAAAAACACCTCTTTCGATCCTGGCCACATTGATATTCGCTGGTTTGAAGATGGCACGCTTAACGTTTCGGCTAACTGTATCGACCGCCACCTTGCTGAGCGCGGTGATGAAGTCGCTATCATCTGGGAAGGCGATGACCCGGCAGATGATAAAACTCTAACTTTTAATGAACTGCATAAAGAAGTGTGCCTGTTTTCGAATGCTCTAAAAGAGCAAGGCGTGCGCAAAGGTGATGTGGTTTGTTTATACATGCCAATGGTGCCAGAAGCGGCAGTAGCCATGCTGGCGTGTACCCGTATCGGTGCGGTTCACACAGTCGTATTTGGTGGTTTCTCACCAGAAGCACTGTCTGGTCGTATTATCGATTCAAATTCTAAAGTCGTTATCACTGCCGATGAAGGCGTGCGTGGCGGCCGTGCTGTTCCACTGAAAAAGAATGTCGATGAAGCACTGACGAACCCTGAAGTGAAAAACATCGAGAAGGTTGTTGTATTCAAACGCACTGGCGGTGATGTGGCATGGCACGAACATCGCGATGTGTGGTGGCACGATGCTATTGCTAATGTATCTGCAGATTGCCCACCAGAAGAGATGAACGCAGAAGATCCACTATTCATCCTTTATACGTCAGGCTCAACAGGTAAACCTAAAGGCGTTATGCACACCACAGGTGGCTACCTTGTTTATGCTGCGATGACCTTCAAATACGTATTCGATTACCAAGAAGGCGAGACTTTCTGGTGTACAGCCGATGTGGGTTGGATTACCGGTCACACATATCTTGTTTACGGACCGCTTGCTAATGGCGCAAAAACGATTCTGTTTGAAGGCGTGCCAAATTACCCGAACACCAGCCGCATGAGCGAAGTGGTCGATAAGCACCAAGTTAATATTCTTTATACGGCGCCAACGGCTATTCGTGCATTGATGGCGAAAGGCAATGAAGCCGTTGAAGGTACTTCTCGTGACAGCCTAAGAATCATGGGCTCAGTGGGTGAACCTATCAACCCAGAGGCGTGGGAGTGGTACTACAAAACAATCGGTAATGAGCAATCTCCAATTGTTGATACATGGTGGCAAACAGAAACGGGCGGTATCTTGATTGCACCGCTACCAGGCGCAACAGACCTGAAACCGGGCTCTGCAACTCGTCCATTCTTCGGTGTGCAACCGGCACTGGTTGATAACATGGGTAACATCATTGAGGGTGCAACAGACGGCAACCTAGTGATTCTTGACTCTTGGCCAGGCCAAATGCGTACCGTTCATGGCGATCATGACCGCTTCGAACAGACTTACTTCTCGACCTTTAAAGGCATGTACTTCACCAGTGACGGCGCTCGTCGTGATGAAGACGGTTACTACTGGATTACGGGGCGTGTCGATGATGTACTTAACGTATCAGGTCACCGTATGGGTACTGCTGAGATTGAATCGGCTCTAGTCGCGTTCGATAAGATTGCAGAAGCCGCGATTGTGGGCATCCCTCATGATATTAAAGGCCAAGCGATTTACGCTTACATCACGCTGAATGATGGTGAGTTCCCAACCGCAGAGCTTCATAAAGAAGTAAAAGACTGGGTACGTAAAGAGATTGGCCCAATTGCAACGCCAGATGTACTGCACTGGACCGACTCTCTACCAAAAACTCGTTCGGGTAAAATCATGCGTCGTATCCTGCGTAAAATCGCGACTGGCGATACAGGTAACCTAGGTGATACCTCGACACTGGCCGACCCAAGTGTGGTTGATAAGCTGATTGCCGAGAAAGCAGAACTGGCATAAGCAACCAGTCACAGCAGCTAATCACTGTTTAAAACAGCACTTTCTAAACCGTCACCTATGTGGCGGTTTTTTTATGGCTGATCTTGATCTCAAATATCCCGCCCCAAATTAAGGCTAAGACGCTTTTTTGTTAAGTTGGTAACAATTCCAAGCTGTATCAATAGGAGATTAGACCAGTAAATTGCTGCGATTTGCGCTGAATTAGCTATAATCTGGTTCTAATTTTTAAATTTGGGTTTTTCTCACTAGAAATTAACCGCAAATTTTCAATAAAATGGCAACATTCACGTTCGTAAACACGATAAAGGAAGATAGCCCCACGATGTCTACAAAGTTTCGCATTCTAGTTTTAAATGGCCCAAACCTTAACCTGTTAGGCCTTAGAGAGCCTGCACACTACGGTTCTCAAACACTTGACCAGATTATTAGCTCACTGACCGAGCAAGCGAAAGCACACGATGTTGAGCTATCTCACTTACAGTCAAATCGTGAGTACGAACTGATTGAAGCTATCCATAGTGCTTATCAAAATGTTGATTTTATTATTATCAACCCAGCAGCCTTTACACATACCAGTGTGGCACTGCGTGATGCACTACTTGGCGTTGCAATACCATTTATTGAGGTTCATCTATCGAATGTTCACGCGCGTGAACCATTCCGTCACCACTCTTACCTATCTGATAAAGCAGAAGGTGTGATTTGTGGCTTAGGTGCCCAAGGTTATCAATTTGCTTTGACCGCTGCGCTCAGCAAGCTCAACTCAAAGTAAACATAAACAACGAACTATTACTAACCTACTCAGTCATAGAGTAAGTTCAATTAACAGATAAAGAGAAAGAAACAATGGATATTCGCAAAATCAAAAAGCTAATCGAATTGGTTGAAGAGTCTGGTATTTCTGAGCTAGAAATCTCTGAAGGTGAAGAGTCAGTACGAATCAGTCGTAACAGCACTGCACCTGTAGCACCTGTTCAATATGCAGCTGCTCCAGCACCTGTAGCGGCAGCAGCTCCTGCGGCGGCACCTGTAGCAGCAGAAGCAGCAGCTCCTGCAGTTCCAGCTGGTCACCAAGTTCTTTCTCCAATGGTTGGTACTTTCTACGGCGCTCCAAGCCCAGACGCAAAACCATTCGTTAAAGTTGGTCAATCTGTAACTGCTGGCGAAACGCTATGTATCGTTGAAGCAATGAAAATGATGAACCAAATCGAAGCTGATAAATCTGGTGTTGTAACAGCTATCCTAGTTGAAGACGGTCAACCAGTAGAATTCGACCAAGCTCTAGTAATTATCGAATAATAGAGAGCACTCATTATGTTAGATAAATTAGTAATCGCGAACCGTGGTGAGATTGCACTACGTATTCTGCGTGCATGTAAAGAGCTTGGCATTAAAACGGTAGCGGTTCACTCAACTGCTGACCGTGACCTTAAGCACGTACTGCTTGCAGACGAAACCATTTGTATCGGTCCAGCTCGTGGTATCGATAGCTACCTAAACATCCCTCGTATCATCAGCGCAGCTGAAGTGACAGGTGCAGTAGCTGTTCACCCTGGCTACGGCTTCCTATCTGAAAATGCAGACTTTGCAGAACAGGTAGAGCGCAGTGGCTTTATCTTCGTTGGCCCTAAAGCTGAAACCATTCGCATGATGGGTGACAAAGTGTCAGCTATCACGTCAATGAAGAAAGCTGGCGTACCTTGTGTACCAGGTTCTGACGGCCCTCTTGACGACGACGAAGCAAAAAACAAAGCGCACGCTAAACGCATTGGCTTCCCAGTTATCATCAAGGCATCTGGCGGCGGCGGCGGTCGTGGTATGCGTGTTGTTCGTTCTGAAGCAGAGCTAACAGAAGCTATCGCGATGACTCGTGCTGAAGCAAAAGCATGTTTCAACAACGACATGGTTTACATGGAGAAATTCCTAGAAAACCCACGTCACATTGAAGTACAAGTGCTTGCAGATGGCCAAGGCAATGCTATCCACCTAGGTGAACGTGACTGTTCAATGCAGCGTCGTCACCAGAAAGTTGTGGAAGAAGCGCCAGCTCCAGGTATCACTGAAGAGATGCGTAAGTACATCGGCGAACGCTGTACTCGTGCATGTATTGAGATCGGTTACCGCGGTGCAGGTACATTTGAATTCCTATACGAGAACGGTGAGTTCTACTTCATCGAGATGAACACTCGTATCCAGGTTGAACACACGATTACTGAAATGGTAACGGGTATCGACCTTGTGAAAGAACAGCTACGTATTGCAGCTGGTCAGCCTCTATCATTCACTCAGGATGACATTAAGCTGCGCGGCCACTCAATCGAATGTCGTATCAATGCTGAAGATCCAGTTCGTTTCCTACCTTCACCAGGTAAGATTGAACGTTTCCACGCACCAGGCGGCATGGGCGTACGTTGGGAATCTCACATCTACACTGGTTACACAGTACCACCACACTACGATTCAATGATTGGTAAGCTGATCACTTACGGTGAGAACCGTGATGTTGCTATCGCTCGTATGAAGAACGCATTGGGTGAAATGATTGTTGAAGGTATTAACGTTAACACTGAGCTTCAACTGTCTATTATGAACGACGAAAACTTCCAACACGGTGGTGCAAACATCCACTACCTTGAGAAGAAACTTGGTTTGTCATAATCCGTTCGTTTAAGAACAGTCAAAATGCTCACTTCGGTGAGCATTTTTGTTTTTGAACCACCGAAAAAATCAATCTTTAATCCCCATTATATTCCGTGGGGTTTTGGTGAATTTGCTCATATTTTCTGCTAGACTCGCCATCCAATTTTTCTCATATAGAAGATGCAGCCATGCCTTGGATTCAAATCAAGCTTAATGCTACCAATGAAAATGCCGAACAAATCGGCGACATGTTAATGGAAGAGACTGGTGCTCTTTCTGTAACTTTCCTGGATGCACAAGATACCCCTGTATTTGAGCCTCTGCCGGGTGAAACTCGCCTTTGGGGTGATACTGACATTCTCGCGCTTTACGACGCTGAGACTGATACTGGTGTCGTTCTAGCGCAGATTAAAGCAAGCAACATGTTCCCTGCAGACTTTGCTCATAAAGTAGAGCAAATTGAAGACAAGGATTGGGAACGTGAATGGATGGATAACTTCCACCCAATGAAGTTTGGTGAGCGTTTATGGATCTGCCCTAGCTGGCGCGATATCCCTGAACCTGACGCTGTTAACGTAATGCTAGACCCAGGCCTTGCATTTGGTACAGGTACTCACCCGACAACGGCATTGTGTCTGGAGTGGCTTGAAGGCTTAGACCTTGCAGGCAAAACCGTGATCGACTTCGGTTGTGGCTCAGGCATCCTAGCGATCGCTGCGATCAAACTAGGCGCGGCAAAAGTTATCGGGATCGACATTGATCCTCAAGCTCTGCTTGCATCAAAAGACAACGCACAACGCAATGGCGTTGCTGAGCAACTAGAGGTGTTCTTGCCACAAGATCAACCGGAAGGTTTGCTAGCAGACGTTGTTGTAGCCAACATTCTTGCAGGTCCATTACGCGACCTTTCTGGCATCATCAAAGGCCTAGTTAAGCCAAATGGTGTACTTGCGATGTCGGGTGTTTTAGATACACAAGCAGAAGATGTTGCGACTTATTATCGTGATGAGCTTCACATTGATCCGATCATCGAACAACAAGAATGGTGTCGAATCTCAGGTCGCAAGCAAGGCTAGACAAGACTTTGGGCGCTAATTGACTGAAATTTAAACAAATTACAAAAACAAATTGTAAATGCTCAAATATTAGTCTTTTCACGCAGCGAAAAAATGCGTAAAATGCGCGCCCTTGCTGGTACAGAACTGTGATGACATTTTTGAAAATCGGAAATTATCAACTTAAGAACAATCTAATCGTCGCTCCTATGGCTGGCGTAACGGATAGACCATTCCGTGAGTTGTGTCTTCGCTACGGTGCGGGGATGGCAGTCAGTGAAATGATGTCCTCCAATCCGAAAGTTTGGAAAACGTCAAAGTCTCAGCAGCGTATGGTACATGAAGGCGAATCGGGCATTCGTTCAGTACAAATCGCTGGTGCAGATCCACAGCTTATGGCCGAGGCTGCTCAATTTAATGTCGATAACGGTGCGCAAATCATCGATATCAACATGGGTTGTCCAGCCAAAAAAGTGAATAAGAAGCTTGCGGGCTCAGCCTTACTACAGCATCCAGAACTCATTGAAGACATTCTGAAAGCGGTGGTAAATGCTGTCGACGTTCCAGTAACGTTGAAAACGCGCACGGGCTGGGATACAGACAATAGAAACTGTGTCCAAATCGCGAAAATAGCCGAAGACTGCGGCATACAAGCTCTTGCGCTCCATGGAAGAACTCGCGCTTGTATGTACAAAGGTGAGGCAGAATACAAACACATTAAAGCAGCGAAACAAGCAGTATCTATTCCGGTTATCGCTAACGGTGATATCGATAGTCCGGAAAAAGCGAAGTTTGTGCTGGAGTACACCGGCGCTGATGCTTTAATGATAGGTCGACCTGCCCAAGGACGTCCTTGGATTTTTAACGAAATCCTACACTATTTGGAAAACGGCACCACGATGGACCCACTCCCGATTTCGGAAGTGAAAGACATCATGCTTGGTCATGTCCACGCTCTACATGAATTTTATGGAGAGTTTTTAGGCCCTCGCATCGCTCGTAAGCATGTGGGTTGGTATCTAAAAGAACATGAACAAGCGAGTGAGTTTCGCCGTACCTTCAACGCATTCGAAGCAGGTGATCTGCAGCTTGAAGCGCTAGAAGGTTTTTTTGATAACGTTGCACCATAATTACGAGAAGAGCTAGACCGAATATGTTCGAACAAAATCTGACTTCAGAAGCATTGACAGTAACTACAGTTACATCACAAGACCAAATCACGCAGAAGCCACTACGTGACTCAGTTAAAGCATCATTGAAAAATTACCTTGCTCAATTAAACGGTCAAGAAGTCAGCGAGTTATACGAATTAGTATTAGCTGAAGTTGAACAGCCACTACTAGACACTATCATGCAGTACACTCGCGGTAACCAAACTCGCGCAGCAACCATGATGGGTATTAACCGCGGTACTCTTCGCAAGAAACTTAAAAAATACGGCATGAACTAATCGTTCTTTCGTAATTTATTGAATTGAAAGCCAAGCTCATTGTTGAGTTTGGCTTTTTTTTGGCTTGTCGATCCGTGATAGTGGCTGATTACTCTCCAGTGCGACAACAGCGCCCTTTGTCGACGTTTGCGGAATCCAAGGCTGCCAGAATCGAACAATGGCTTGCATCGTCGTCTACGTGGCCGCAACACGCATCATTAATCTTCTTAAGTGCGGTGCGAATCTTAGTTAACTCAGTGATCTTCTCATCAATCATCTCTAATTTTGCTGAGGTAATCGACTTCACTTCAGCGCAACTGTGCTGTGTGGCCTCGAGGCGAATCTCAAGCAATTCTTTAATCTCGTCCAAACTCAGCCCCAACGCTTTAGATTTGAGAATAAACGTCACCTGTTTCTGGTTATTTTCATCATATAGGCGATAGCCCGACTCACTGCGACTGGCTGGCGCGATCAGGTTATTCTTCTCATAAAATCGCAAGGTATCGGCTGTCACACCGCATCGCTTCGCTAATTCACCGATCTGAAACATGGTTTTTCCTACTGTTTCGTCCATTCCACAATTAACCTTATCGTTACTTTTCAGGCTGAAATGGCACTTTTCATAATTAATTTTGAGATGCCAAACGATTGCGCGAGCTTTTTTGTAATAAATTAGTTAGAATCTGCGCCATCAAATTTGGAGTTGGTTATCTTATAGCTTAATCCTAAGACTAACCCAAAAGGTCTTTACCAAAACTGGCCAATATTTTATCTCTTACTGGTATCTAAGATAATCCACGCTAAGAAGATAGAAACAAGTTCTTTTTTGGCAAATATCTTTATTTTAACCCCATGAATTTGAGGAAGATGGAAGCATGAATAACGCTCGTCCAATTCGCCGCGCTCTAATCAGCGTATCAGACAAAACTGGTATCGTTGAATTTGCACAAGCTCTTGCTAACCGTGGTGTAGATATCCTATCTACCGGTGGCACTGCTCGCCTGCTTGCTGAAAAAGGCATCTCTGTTACAGAAGTATCTGACTACACTGGTTTCCCAGAAATGATGGATGGCCGTGTTAAGACTCTGCACCCAAAAGTTCATGGTGGTGTTCTAGGCCGTCGTGGCCAAGATGATGACGTGATGGAAACTCACGGTATCAACCCTATCGATATGGTTGTTGTAAACCTATACCCATTCGCAGAAACCGTTGCTAAAGAAGGTTGTACCCTTGCTGACGCTGTTGAGAACATCGACATCGGCGGTCCAACAATGGTTCGCTCTGCAGCGAAAAACCACAAAGACGTCACTATCGTTGTTAACGCACACGACTACGAGCGCGTTGTCGCTGAAATGGACGCGAACGATAAATCTCTAACACTAGAGACTCGCTTCGACCTCGCTATCGCAGCATTCGAGCACACCGCTTCTTACGACGGCATGATCGCAAACTACTTCGGCACTATGGTTCCATCTTACGGTGAGAACAAAGAAGGTGACGAACCTTCTCCTGAAAACAAGAGCAAATTCCCTCGCACGTTCAACCAACAGTTCGAGAAAAAGCAAGACATGCGCTACGGTGAGAACAGCCACCAGGCAGCCGCATTCTACGTTGAAGCAAACCCTGAAGAAGCATCAGTTTCTACAGCTCGCCAGATTCAAGGTAAAGCCCTTTCTTACAACAACATCGCTGACACCGACGCAGCACTTGAGTGTGTGAAAGAGTTCGACCAGCCAGCATGTGTGATCGTTAAGCACGCTAACCCATGTGGTGTTGCACTAGGTGAAGACATCCTAGAAGCTTACGACCGTGCATTCAAAACAGACCCAACGTCTGCATTTGGCGGCATCATCGCTTTCAACCGTGAGCTAGACGCTGCAACAGCAACGGCTATCACTGAGCGTCAATTCGTTGAAGTTATCATTGCACCATCAGTTTCTGCTGAAGCAGTAGCAATCGTAGCGGCTAAGAAAAACCTTCGCCTACTTGAGTGTGGTGAGTGGACAACGAAGACAACTGGCTTTGACGTTAAACGCGTTAACGGTGGTTTGCTAGTTCAAGACCGCGACCAAGGCATGGTGTCTGAAGATGACCTTAAAGTGGTTTCTAAGCGCCAACCTACAGCTGAAGAATTGAAAGATGCTCTATTCTGCTGGAAAGTAGCGAAATACGTTAAATCTAACGCTATCGTTTACTCGAAAGGCGACATGACAATTGGTGTTGGCGCTGGCCAAATGAGCCGCGTTTACTCTGCGAAAATCGCAGGCATCAAAGCTGCAGACGAAGGTCTACAGGTTGAAGGCTGTGTGATGGCATCAGATGCATTCTTCCCATTCCGTGACGGTATCGACGCGGCTGCAGAGGCTGGCATCAAGTGTGTTATCCAACCGGGCGGCTCTATGCGTGATGACGAAGTTATCGCAGCAGCAGACGAACACGGCATGGCGATGATCTTTACGGGCATGCGTCACTTCCGCCACTAATTTCCTCTTCGTATTTGGCACTGTGGCGTCGTTAGCTGCTTTCGCCCACCCCGGTCACATAGCGAACTATGCTCCCGGGGATGGGCTCAATTGCTGCCTAGCCACATCACCAACTACTTTGAGCAAGACTTATTTAATTTAACTAATTTGAAATACTCTTAGTTTTAGAAATTTTTCATTTTAGAGCAAAGCCATATTGATAAGGTCAAGGAGAGCTCGCGGAGTTTATAACTATAAATGAGCAAGCTCGACGCAGAGATTAACAATATGGCGCAGCTATCAAAGGATAAATAAAATGAATGTATTAATTATTGGTGCCGGCGGTCGTGAGCATGCACTAGGTTGGAAAGCAGCACAAAACCCAAACGTTGAAACAGTATTCATCGCTCCAGGTAACGCAGGTACTGCACTTGAGCCAAAACTAGAGAACGTAAACATCGGCGTTGAAGACATCGCTGGTTTAGTCGCGTTTGCTCAAGATAAAAAAATCGAACTGACTATCGTGGGCCCTGAAGCACCATTGGTTATCGGTGTGGTTGATGCATTCCGCGAAGTAGGTTTGCCAATCTTCGGCCCTACTCAAGCTGCAGCACAGCTTGAAGGCTCTAAAGCATTCACTAAAGACTTCCTAGCTCGTCATGATATCCCAACAGGTTACTACTCAAACTTCACTGAGATTGAGCCAGCTATCGCTTACGTTCGCGAGCAAGGCGCTCCTATCGTAGTGAAAGCTGACGGTCTTGCGGCAGGTAAAGGCGTTATCGTTGCGATGACCCTTGAAGAAGCAGAAGACGCAATCAAAGACATGCTAGCGGGCAACGCCTTTGGCGAAGCAGGCAGCCGCGTTGTTATCGAAGAGTTCCTCGAAGGCGAAGAAGCAAGCTTCATCGTAATGGTTGACGGCTCTAGCGTGCTTCCTATGGCCACCAGCCAAGATCACAAACGTGTTGGCGACAAAGACACTGGGCCAAACACGGGCGGCATGGGTGCTTACTCTCCTGCGCCGGTTGTAACTCCAGAAATCCACAGCCGTATCCTTGAGGAAGTTATCTACCCAACGGTACGTGGTATGGACGCAGAAGGCGCACCTTACACAGGTTTCCTTTACGCTGGCCTAATGATCGATGCTGACGGCACACCTAAAGTTATCGAATACAACTGCCGCTTTGGCGACCCTGAAACGCAACCTATCATGATGCGTATGGAGTCAGACCTTGTTGAACTTTGCCTAATGGCTATCGACGAGAAGCTCGACGAAGCAGAATCGAAGTGGGATCCACGCGCTTCTATCGGTGTTGTTCTTGCGGCTGGCGGTTACCCTGCTGACTACGCAAAAGGTGACGTTATTTCACTACCAACAAGCGAAGTTGAAGGCCAAAAGGTTTTCCACGCGGGTACGACAAATAATGAAGCTGGCGACGTTGTGACAAACGGCGGTCGTGTACTTTGTGCAACAGCACTGGGCAATACGGTTTCTGAGGCTCAAGAGCGCGCTTACGCGTTGACGAAGCAAGTTAGCTGGAATGGTATGTTCCACCGCAATGATATTGGTTACCGTGCGATTGCGCGCGAACAAGAGCAGTAAACAATCTTGTTGCTCGCTTACTTTCCAATAACAGTAAGCAAATGACAGCAAGTGAATAACAGAAAAAGGCGCCTCAATAGGCGCCTTTTATTATCTCATTTACACAAGAATCTGTATTTGTACAGACAAATAGGCACTTGGCCTACAGTAGGCCAAATACTCTCAATCCTTTGATTACTCGCTATTCTTTCAACAATGATGGCCTAACGACACAATCATGGCTGTCTTCAGCCAGCATCAGTAACTCTTCCACGCTCATCTTACCCAGTGAATCACTGCCAAGAAACGCCGCATAGCTTTCCACAGACGCCAATCGGTCAATCACGAAGCCTGGCAAGGTCTGGTTAAATTCAATGCGATCAAACTCACCACCAGCGCACGTTTTAAAAGAGCTGCCATTCCAGTAACCCTGAATCAGCCTAAGCCCTTCATCATGCTGCTTCGTTGTGGTCTCTAGAACCGACGTCGCTTCTTTCTGATAGTTTTCAAGCTGCTTGGCTTGGATAGGTAAGATTTTGCTATCAATACGATACTGTTGATACACAGCTTCGCCTGACTTATTGAAACGCACATGGACTCGATAGGGAACCAGCTCATTAGAAGAGTTACGCTGCTCGCCTTCACGAATGAATTCACGAAGCACGCCTTCTGACCAAGCATAATCAGTTTGGTACCAGCCGTAATCGCCGACAGTGACGTAGTCAGCTGAAGTATGAGGTTGTGTTAGCTTGTTTGTAACCCAGTAGAAACTTGTCGCGTCGCCCATGACTTGGCCGCCGGTGTGAGTCTCAAATTGCTCTAGGTTTTTGCGAGGGCTTGTTGAAGAACAGCCAATAAGAAATGTAGATAATAGTGAAACGAGAAGAAATGCTTTTTTCATAAAAACCTGTACCGAGGTGGAATACGACTACCTCGGTACAGTTTAGATTATTTCACTGAATCTTTCAGCGCTTTACCTGCAACAAATGCTGGAACATTTGCAGCAGCGATTTGGATCTCATCACCAGTTTTTGGGTTACGACCAGTGCGAGCTGCACGGTGGTTTACTTTAAAAGTACCAAAACCAATTAGCTGAACTTGATCGCCATCTTTAAGAGCATCTGTAACACCGCCAAGAGTCGCTTCTAGAGCAGCTTTAGCTTGTGCTTTAGAAAGGTCCGCTTTTTCAGCAATAAAGTCGATTAATTGAGTCTTGTTCATTTTAGGTTTCCCTTCTTTGTATTTTTGAATTCAATTCACTCTAAAACATAAATGCCCCATCTGGCAAAGGTTTGTCGTCGATCTTTAGCTCTAATGCCGTAGTTTTAGCCATAATATGAGTAATAACTCACAATTTGTTACTGATTTTATTAAGCAAGCCCTTGTTTAAAAGGGGCTGAGAGCAAAATTAATGATGACCTAGCCACTACTTTTTCACTATAATCCACGCTGAATCGCTGCTAAAGCGTACAATTTAATTTAAGGGCAAACATGCTGCTGCTAACTATTTACGTCTCCATTGCTATTGGAGTTTCTTTCATTTGTTCTGTTTTGGAAGCTGTACTTTTGAGTATTAGTCCGAGCTACATTGCTCAACTAAAACAAAATGGGCACCCTGCAGCAGAGTCTTTAGACAAACTGAAAACAGATATTGACCGCCCGCTTGCGTCAATTTTAACGCTCAACACCATCGCGCATACTATCGGTGCTGCGACAGCAGGTGCACAAGCGGCTGTCGTTTTTGGTAGCCAATGGTTAGGTGTCTTCTCTGCCGTACTAACGCTGGGTATCTTAGTTTTGTCTGAGATTGTTCCAAAGACCATTGGTGCAACCTACTGGCGTCAACTTGCCCCTGCTTCGGCAAGCGTGCTTCGTTGGATGGTGTTCTTCCTAACACCGTTTGTATGGTTCTCAGAGCAGATCACCAAGCGTCTTGCTCGTGGCCACCAGGCACCAAAAATGCGTGATGAGCTATCTGCAATGGCGATCTTGGCAAAAGAGAGCGGCGAGTTTGCAGAAGGCGAATCAAAAATCCTGAGCAACCTACTGGGTATTCAAGATGTACCCGTGACTCAGGTAATGACGCCGCGCCCAGTAGTATTCCGTGTTGATGCGGAAATGAGTGTGAATACGTTCCTAGAGCAACATAAAGACACGCCGTTCTCACGTCCGCTGGTTTACAGCGAGCAGAGTGACAACATCATCGGTTTTGTTCACCGCCTAGAGCTGTTTAGATTGCAGCAAGCCGGTTGTGGTGAAAAAGCTCTGGGTGAGGTAATGCGCCCTATCCACGTGTTGCTGAACAACATGGGCTTGGCTAAGGCCTTTGACCAGATGATGGCAAACCGCCTGCAACTGTCTTTAGTTGTGGACGAGTACGGCACTATTCAGGGCATCATCACCCTAGAAGACATCTTTGAGCACCTAGTGGGTGAAGAGATTGTCGACGAAGCGGATAAGACGACTGACATGCAAGAACTGGCGTTCCAACGCTGGGAGAAGTGGAAAGAGACACACGGTGTTATCGAAAACCGCGATGACGAGGACGAGGAAGAAACTCCAGCAGACAACGACTCTTCAGATGCAAAATCAACGAATGACGACGACGCATCAAAAGATAAGGCATCAAAAGACAAAGTGCAGAACGAAGACAAAAAAGACGCTTAATCTCAATTTGATACCGTCAGATACCACAAAGGCTCCCTAGGGAGCCTTTGTTTTTATTCGTACCTTGGTGCAATTGCGAATTATAGCGCAACACCAATGTTACTGACTGGGTCTTCACGCAGTTCGTGGCGTAGGTCTTTGATCAACTCTAAGTCACGCTCAGTCGTTTCACGTAGAGGTCGGAAAATGGCCCACTGAACGTCCCACTCTTCACACACCGCTTCGTTTTCTTTCTGGTTTTCGTTCGTCACTTCTTCAGCGCCTTGAGCAAACTCAAGCTCAGCAACCGTCTTCACCGATTGTTGACTCACTTTAATTACCGCTTCCAACATATGTTCACGGTCAAGCAGACCATGAATTAGCGTTGCTAGGCCTTGGCATGCGTCCATTGCTGGGTAAACACCATAAAAATCAAAATCATCACCGCTAGGGAATAGCTCTTCAACCTTCTCAAGTTGACGCTCAAAGTTCACCTTTGCTGTTTTAACCGTCAGGATTTCCCAAATGCTATCCAAAACATCACGATAGATTCGAGCTTCCGCAAATTCTGTATTCTCACAAAACATGGCATAGTTAGGGTACATACGCTCACATAGACACGCCATAAAGGTAATTTGTTGCCAAGGTTCTAACTTTTCAAGACGAACCTGCAGTGGATTCTGAAGCATAGTCACTCAATAATTGCAGAAAAAGACAGCGAAAGTGTACTTGATAAACCCTGGGGGGAAAAGGTAAGCCGATGAACAATTTTACGAATAAGCTCTATATTCTTACTGAGCATGACGATACCTATACGCAACTGATTCTAAACCAGGATTTACCCGACCTAGAAATCACTCAAAACCCCGAATCAGCACAGATTGTCTTGGCGTCACCACCTCTAATCGCAGAACGCCTCAGCGAGTTTAAAGAGCTAGACTGGGTACAGAGTACCTATGCTGGAATCAATAAACTCACTCAGCCAGATCTGCGTCAGGACTATACGCTAACCAACGTCAAAGGCATCTTTGGCCCGGCTATCGCAGAATACGTATTGGGTTACACAATCAGTCACTGTAGACACTTCCCTCATTACCACCAGCATCAACAACAACGAAACTGGCAGCCACAGCTTTATACTAGCCTAACTGACAAAACTATGGTGATTTTAGGAACAGGTTCAATCGGCAGTCATTTGGCAAAAACCGCGGCGGCTTTTGGTATTCATACCATAGGTGTCAACCGTACGGGTATCCCATCCAAACAAGAAACCTTTAAAGAGACTTTCCACATCAATGAGATAGAGGCGGCCCTTAAGCAGGCCGATATTGTGGTCAACACCTTGCCATCAACCGCTGAAACCTATCAGCTGTTGAACCAAACCACGTTAGGTTACTGCTCTAATGTGTTGCTGTTTAATGTCGGTCGAGGGGAAAGTATCGACAATAAAGCCTTGTTGCTCGCCATAAAAAACAGATGGGTAGAACACGCATTTTTAGATGTGTTTGAAAGTGAACCCCTCTCTCAGGAACATCCTTTCTGGAAACTACCGCAAGTCACCATCACTCCACACATCGCTGCACTCAGTGAGCCAAGACAAGTAGTCGAGATCTTCGCAGAGAATTACAAACAGTGGCGAGATGGCTTTACACTTAATCATGTCATCGATTTTGATAAAGGTTACTGATGTCCTCTTCGTTACTTAAAGAGATTCGACAATGCCGAGCTTGTGAGCCTCACCTATCACACGGTGCCAACCCGGTGATTCAAGCGCATCCAAACGCGCGCTTGCTGATCATAGGTCAAGCGCCGGGTATCAAGGTGCATGAGTCGTCCATCCCTTGGAATGACGCCAGTGGCGAACGATTAAGAGGATGGTTAGGGATAGATAGCGATACTTTTTACGACGAGCAAAAAGTCGCGATTGTGCCTATGGGGTTTTGTTATCCGGGGAAAGGGAAAAGTGGTGATCTCCCACCACGCAAAGAGTGCGCGGAGCTTTGGCACAACAAAGTGCTGCAATCTCTACCCAATGTTCAAATGACACTGCTGATTGGCCAGTACGCACAAAACCATTACCTAACAAACAAAACCACCAGCACATTGACCGAAACCGTGCGTGATTGGCAAAGGTGGGCGCCTGAGTTTTTGCCATTACCCCACCCTTCGCCACGCAATAATATCTGGCTCAAGAAGAACCCTTGGTTTGAAAATGAAGTCATTCCTTATATCAGGAAACACATCTCAGAGCATTTGGCCTACCATGATCCAAATGCCTGATTAACTGCACACAATAAGATTAAACCGCCATCAAATGCCAATTTCAGACAATAAAAAAGCGCTGTTGGTTTCCCAACAGCGCTTTCAATAATCTTACTCAGAATTACTTGTGGTAAGGCTTAGACAATTCGTGAACAGCGTCAACGAATACACCAGCATTCTCTGGCGGTACATCTAAGTGGATACCGTGGCCTAGGTTAAATACATGACCTGTACCACCGTCACCGAAGCCTTCAAGGATGCTGCCCACTTCTTCGCGAATACGTTCAGGTTGAGCGTAAAGCATTGAAGGATCCATGTTACCTTGCAGAGCAACTTTGTCGCCGATGCGAGCTTTTGCATCTGCGATGTTGATTGTCCAGTCTAGACCAACCGCATCACAACCTGTTGCTGCGATAGACTCAAGCCACATGCCGCCGTTCTTAGTGAACAGAGTAACCGGTACACGGCGACCTTCGTTTTCACGGATTAGGCCATCAACGATTTTGTGCATGTATTGCAGTGAGAATAGGTTGTAGTCACGAGGAGTCAGTACACCACCCCATGTATCAAATACCATTACCGATTGAGCACCCGCTTTAATTTGCGCGTTCAAGTATTCGATAACACTGTCAGCCAGCTTGTCTAGAAGCAGGTGCAGCGTTTGTGGTTCTGCGTACATCATCTTCTTGATCTTAGTGAATGCTTTAGAGCTTCCACCTTCAACCATGTATGTCGCTAGAGTCCATGGGCTACCAGAGAAACCAATCAGTGGCACTTCGCCTTTCAGGTCTTTACGGATCTGACGAACGGCATTCATTACGTATTGAAGCTCACCTTCTGGATCTGGTAGGCCAATCTTCTCTACGTCAGCTTTACACGTGATAGGACGCTCAAATTTAGGGCCTTCACCTGTTTCAAAGTACAAACCTAAGCCCATTGCATCAGGGATAGTTAGGATGTCTGAGAACAAGATTGCCGCATCAAGCGGGAAACGACGTAAAGGTTGAAGTGTTACTTCGGATGCCAGTTCCGCGTTTTTGCACAAAGACATGAAATCGCCCGCTTCAGCGCGCGTTGCTTTGTACTCAGGAAGATAGCGGCCAGCTTGGCGCATCATCCATACCGGTGTGTAATCAACAGGCTGTTTTAAAAGTGCGCGTAAATAGCGATCGTTTTTTAATTCGGTCATTCCGTTAAATTCCAATTCAATCTTGTCTAGTTTTGATGGCAAGTATTCTAACACTGATTGAAGGGTAAAAGCTGTGTGCTTTGCAACCTAGATCAAGTTATTAACTTTTAAATCAATGCTTAATTTGCACCCAATTACGGGAGCGTGTTAAAAATTTGTTCGCTAGCGAAAATTACAATTATAACATCTGAGTAGTCACTACTCAGCATCTCATAACGACATCTTACTTACCCCCTCCACTTGTGGAGGGTTTTTTTTAGCTTTTGACCACCCATAGGCCAAATACTATTACAGGCAAATTAGTGCTCTAGCATCTGCTCCGTCACACCATCTTTCATCACGTCATCAACGGTTTTCTCAATCAACTGTCTCGCAATGGTTCCAACAGGAGCAACATCAGGTAGGCTTGTTACGTCAAACCATTGAGCATCCGATAGCTCGCTGTAATCAGGCTTAAGCGTACCACCAGCATAATCTGCGAGAAAGCCCATCATCATACTTGATGGAAACGCCCATGGCTGGCTGCCAAAATAACGAATATTATCGACATCGATACCCGTTTCTTCTTTGACTTCTCTTGCCACACACTGCTCTAAGGTTTCTCCGACCTCTAGGAAGCCCGCTATCACGGTATACATGCCTGTTTTATGTCTTGGGTGCTGTGCAAGCAATATCTTGTTGTCGTTTCGTACAGCGACAATGATGCACGGGAAGATACGGGGGTAGTGAAGCGTGCGGCAATCTCCACACTGCATCGCCACCTGGTTATGATTGAGATGATTTCGACCACCACACTGAGGGCAAAAACGCATACTTTGAGTCATATGCCCATATTGGATGGCTTTGCTTGCAGTCAAGAAACTCACTTCAGGCCAGTGCAGTAACTCTCTTAGGCTGACCATGCTCAGCTCATTCTCCACATCACAATCGTTGAGCCAATACACCTTGCGACCTTGATGCTGACCAATACAGATTGCATGCTCCACACTCAGCCCAAGCTCTTCAGCAGAGCCAAACGGAAACTGATCATTATTAACCCAAATATCACTACCAGAAACGACGCACCAATAAGCTTGCTCTGTCATTTTGTTATCACTTTTTTTTAACATCCCTATGCCTCATTGCTTGCAGTTCGTTCATTTTACTGGCAATCTAATTTCATACTAGAGTTGTAGCAGAGAATATTTCAAGCTATTAATTTTAGTAGCTACCAATAAAACGGACCCTGCTTAGGCAATTACTTGATCACAAGGTTGTGATCAGATCATGAGGACATGGTCATGCTAAATAAATTCAAACAAATACAAGAACAATGGGGTGGCTCTAATGAGGTCATCGATCATTGGCTCGAAACTCGACAGTCTCTAATCGTTGAGTATTGTAAGCTAGGTGCCCTGCAGCCAGCTAGCAACGGGCAATCAAACGTTGTTGAACTCCCTTCTCCTAAAGAAATAAGCTCATTCTGTGATCATGTTGTCGATTATATCTCAGAGGGTCATTTTAAGATCTACGATATGGTCATGAAAAAATGGCAAGCAACAGGCTTTAAAACCAATGACGAGATTGATACAACTTACGCGAAGATCGTACTTACAACCGAGCCGCTTCTAGAATTCAATGATAAGTACGTTAAAGTAAATGCAGACGATGAGTTGCCTAACTTCGAAGGAGATATGTCCAAAATAGGTGAACTACTCGAACTACGTTTTGAAGTAGAAGATAATCTTATCCAGCTTATTGCAGACAGTTTAGCGATTCCACCAGGCGCTTAGTTAGCCGAATCCTTAATAAGCTTGCCTCTGTGCAAGCTTTTTGTTTTGTCTGTAAGGTTATCCAAACTACCCAGAACCTTTCAGACAGAGCTTACTCGCTCGCCCTGACCTTTAGCCATAAGCATATGGTTACAGCCCTAATCAGCCTAATCATCTCTACCCTTTATCTTACTGGCCTCAAAGAGCACTCTTCAGGACATAAATCCAACCTCACCAGCTAGATAAGCACACCTATCACTTTATAAGTCATAGCTAAATACCAATACGCCAGATACAAAAAAGGCACCCGAAGGTGCCTTTTTCTTATCTCTTAGAGACTACTCGTAGAGCTTACTCTTCTGAAGAGAAACCAGCGTTTAGAAGTGCTGCTAGATTGTCAGTAGCTTGTTCAGCTGAAGGACCTTCTTGCTCTTCTTCACGTTGTTTTTGACGCTCTTGGTGGTATGCGAAACCAGTACCAGCTGGGATCAGACGACCAACAATTACGTTCTCTTTCAGACCGCGAAGGTCATCACGCTTACCAGAAACCGCAGCTTCTGTTAGTACGCGAGTCGTTTCTTGGAACGATGCAGCTGAGATGAATGACTCAGTTGCAAGAGATGCTTTAGTAATACCTAGTAGATCACGTTCGAAACGTACTAGTTCTTTACCTTCAGCTTCTAGCTTACGGTTAGCAATCTTAACATTGTGGTACTCAACTTGTTCGCCAGGTAGGAACGGAGAGTCACCAGAATGAGTGATTGTACACTTACGTAGCATTTGACGAACGATAGTCTCGATGTGCTTATCGTTAATCTTTACGCCTTGTAAGCGGTAAACTTCTTGAACTTCGTTCGCGATGTACTGAGTTACTGCGTGGATACCACGTAGACGCAGGATATCGTGTGGAGTTTCAGGACCGTCGGCGATTACATCACCACGTTCAATCTTCTCACCTTCGAACACGTTCAATTGACGATGCTTAGGAATCATCTCTTCGTAAGCGTCACCGCCTTCACGAGTGATTACTAGACGACGCTTACCTTTCGTTTCTTTACCGAAAGACACAGTACCTGTGTGCTCAGCAAGGATCGCAGGCTCTTTAGGCTTACGAGCTTCGAATAGGTCAGCTACGCGTGGTAGACCACCGGTGATATCTTTGTTTCCGCTCGATTTTTGAGGGATACGAGATAGTGTGTCACCGATGCCAACTTCAGCGCCATCTTCGATGTTTACAATCGCTTTGCCAGGTAGGAAGTAGTGAGCTGGCATATCAGTACCAGGGATCATTACGTCGTTACCTTGCTCATCAACAAGTTTGATAGCTGGACGCATATCTTTACCTGCTGCTGGGCGAGCTGCTGCGTCTGTAACTTCACTTGAAGAAAGACCCGTTAGATCGTCAGTTTGACGAGAAACTGTAATACCATCGATCATATCTACGAATTGGATACGACCTGCCACTTCAGTGATGATTGGCATGGTATGCGCTTCCCAGTTAGCTACAACTTCACCAGCAGTAACTGCTGCGTTGTCGCCTTTGGTTAGCATCGAACCGTAAGGAAGTTTGTGCTTCTCTTTAGTACGGCCGAATTCATCAATAATCGTCATCTCAGATGCACGAGAAGTGATAACCAGTTTCTTATCTTTGTTAACTACGAACTTAGCATTGTGAAGTTTCACAGTACCTGTTGTCTTAGCTTGGATGCTGTTCTCTGCTGCTGCAGTAGATGCCGCACCACCGATGTGGAACGTACGCATCGTTAGCTGTGTACCCGGTTCACCGATAGATTGTGCAGCGATAACACCAACTGCTTCACCTTGGTTCACTAGGTGACCACGTGCTAGGTCACGACCGTAACACTGTGCACAACAACCGAAGTCTGCATCACAGGTAACAACAGAGCGCACTTTCATGCTATCTACTGAGTTGTCTTCCATGATTTGACACCACTTCTCATCAATCAGAGTATTACGTGGAATCAGTACATCTTCAGTACCAGGCTTAAGAACGTCTTCAGCTACTACACGACCTAGAGCAAGCTCAGAAAGTGCAACTTTAACGTCACCACCTTCGATGTGAGGCATCATGTCGATACCTTCATGCGTGCCACAGTCATGTTCGTGTACTACAACGTCTTGAGCAACGTCTACTAGACGACGAGTTAGGTAACCCGAGTTTGCTGTTTTCAGTGCTGTATCCGCAAGACCCTTACGAGCACCGTGCGTTGAGATAAAGTACTGAAGGACGTTTAGACCTTCTTTAAAGTTCGCTGTGATCGGCGTTTCGATGATTGAACCATCTGGACGCGCCATCAGACCACGCATACCTGCTAGCTGACGAATCTGAGCTGCAGAACCACGTGCGCCCGAGTCGGCCATCATGTAGATGCTGTTGAACGATTCTTGCTGTTCTTCTTCGCCGTCACGGTTGATAACTGTTTCAGAAGATAGGTTATCCATCATTGCTTTCGCAACGCGGTCATTCGTAGATGCCCAGATATCGATAACTTTGTTGTAACGCTCACCCGCAGTAACAAGACCAGATTGGAATTGCTCTTGGATTTCGCGAACTTCTTCTTCAGCAGATTCAATTTCATCGTATTTCGCTTGAGGTACAACCATATCGTCGATACCTACAGAAACACCAGAAAGTGCAGCGTATGCAAAACCTGCGTACATGATTTGGTCAGCAAATACTACTGTATCTTTTAGACCAAGCTTACGGTAACACTCGTTAAGAAGAGTAGAGATCTGCTTCTTACCTAACTTTTGGTTAACGATGCTGTACGGTAGGCCAGCTGGAACGATTTGCCATAGCATTGCACGGCCGACAGTTGTATCAACCATCTTCGTTTCAGTAGTGCTGTTACCATCTTCGTCTACTACAGTTTCGGTGATACGTACTTTAACGCGAGCGTGTAGCTCAGCAGTCTTAGTACGGTATGCCTTTTCAGCCTCAGCAGGGCCAGCAAGGTACATACCTTCGCCTTTCACGTTGATCTTGTCACGTGTCATGTAGTAAAGACCCAATACAACGTCCTGAGAAGGTACGATGATCGGATCACCTGACGCTGGCGACAGAATGTTATTCGTCGACATCATCAGTGTACGTGCTTCAAGCTGTGCTTCTAGAGTTAGAGGCACGTGTACCGCCATTTGGTCACCATCGAAGTCGGCGTTGTATGCCGCACACACTAGTGGGTGAAGCTGAATCGCTTTACCTTCGATTAGTACTGGTTCAAACGCTTGGATACCTAGACGGTGAAGTGTAGGTGCACGGTTAAGCAGTACTGGGTGTTCGCGGATTACTTCGTCCAGGATATCCCAAACGATAGCTTCTTCGCGCTCTACCATCTTCTTAGCAGCTTTGATTGTCGTAGCCATGCCACGAGTTTCTAGCTTGCTGTAGATGAACGGCTTAAATAGCTCAAGTGCCATCTTCTTAGGAAGACCACACTGATGTAGACGAAGGTATGGACCTACTGTGATTACAGAACGGCCAGAGTAGTCTACACGTTTACCTAGAAGGTTCTGACGGAAACGACCTTGTTTACCCTTGATCATATCAGCAAGAGATTTCAGAGGACGCTTGTTAGAACCAGTGATAGCACGACCACGACGACCGTTATCTAGAAGTGCATCAACAGACTCTTGCAGCATACGCTTTTCGTTACGTACGATGATGTCCGGAGCAGCTAGCTCTAGAAGGCGCTTCAAACGGTTGTTACGGTTGATCACACGACGGTAAAGGTCGTTCAGATCTGAAGTCGCAAAACGACCGCCATCTAGTGGTACTAGAGGACGTAGATCTGGCGGCAGAACCGGAAGTACAGTCAGAATCATCCATTGCGGATCGTTACCCGATGCAATGAACGCTTCAACTAGCTTCAGGCGCTTAGTAACTTTTTTACGCTTAGTTTCTGAGTTAGTCGTTTCTAACTCTTCGCGCATTTCTTCCACTTCTTGATGAAGGTCCATTGTTGCAAGCAGATCTTTGATCGCTTCAGCACCCATCTTAGCAGTAAATTCGTCACCCCACTCTTCTAGACGATCCAGATACTCTTCTTCAGTAAGCATCTGAGATTTTTCTAGATCAGTCATACCTGGTTCAGTTACTACGTACATCTCGAAGTAAAGAACACGTTCGATATCACGTAGAGGGATATCCATTAGTAGACCGATACGAGACGGCAGTGATTTTAGGAACCAGATGTGAGCAACTGGTGAAGCTAGCTCGATGTGGCCCATGCGGTCACGACGAACTTTAGTTTGTGTAACTTCAACGCCACACTTCTCACAGATAACACCACGGTGCTTCAGGCGCTTGTATTTGCCACAAAGACATTCGTAGTCTTTAACTGGACCAAAAATACGTGCACAGAACAGACCATCACGTTCAGGTTTGAACGTACGATAGTTAATTGTTTCCGGCTTTTTAACTTCACCAAAAGACCATGAACGGATCATGTCTGGTGAAGATAGACCGATTTTGATTGCATCAAATTCTTCGGTCTTATGCTGTGCTTTTAGAAAGTTTAATAAGTCTTTCACATTCAGCTCCTGTAAGGAGTTAAAGGAGCTCACTGCTGTAGCAAGCTCCCTTTTACCAAATAATCCTATCTTCTTTTAAAAAGAAGGAGGGATTACTCTTCGTCTTCTAGCTCGATGTTGATACCTAGCGAGCGAATCTCTTTCAACAGTACGTTGAACGACTCAGGCATACCAGGTTCCATGCTATGGTTACCGTCTACGATGTTCTTATACATCTTAGTACGGCCGTTAACGTCATCTGACTTAACTGTTAGCATTTCTTGTAGAGTATATGCAGCACCGTATGCTTCTAGTGCCCATACTTCCATCTCACCGAAACGCTGACCACCGAACTGAGCTTTACCACCAAGTGGTTGCTGAGTTACTAGGCTGTAAGAACCAGTTGAACGAGCATGCATCTTGTCATCAACCAAGTGGTTCAGTTTCAGCATGTACATGTAACCAACAGTTACAGGACGCTCAAACGAATCACCAGTACGACCATCAAACAGTTTAAGCTGACCAGATTCTGGCAGATCACCCAGTTTAAGTAGTTCTTTGATTAGAGACTCAGAAGCACCGTCGAACACAGGAGTAGCAATCGGTAGACCGCCACGTAGGTTCTTGATCAGTGTACGAACTTGATCATCAGACAGTTCAGCAATATCAACTTTCTGACGAGTATCACCAAGATCGTAAACCTTCTGTAGGAACTCACGGAACTTATGCAGTTCTTGTTGTTCCTTAACCATTTGGTTGATCTTGTCACCGATACCTTTCGCAGCCAAACCTAAGTGAACTTCTAGGATCTGACCGATGTTCATACGCGATGGTACACCCAGCGGGTTAAGTACGATGTCTACAGGCTGACCTTTCTCATCGTATGGCATGTCTTCAACAGGGTTAATCTTAGAGATTACACCTTTGTTACCGTGACGACCGGCCATCTTATCACCAGGCTGGATACGACGTTTAACCGCTAGGTAAACTTTAACAATCTTAAGAACGCCAGGCGCTAGATCATCACCTTGAGTGATTTTACGACGCTTAGTTTCAAACTTCTTATCGAAGTCTGCTTTTAGCTCATCCCACTGCTCAGCAAGTTGCTCAAGCTGTGTTTGTAGCGCATCGTCTTCTAGAACTTGCTCTAGCCATTGCTTACGACCGATAGTATCAAGCTTAGCTTCAGAGTAACCACCAGACAGAAGTACAGCTTTAACACGGTTAAGAAGGCCACCCTCAAGAATTTGGAACTCTTCAGTTAGGTCTTTCTTCGCTTCTTTAAGCTGCATCTGTTCGATTTCAAGTGCACGCTTGTCTTTCTCTACGCCATCGCGAGTGAAGACTTGTACATCGATGATAGTACCCGAAACAGAGTTTGGTACACGTAGAGAAGTATCTTTAACATCAGATGCTTTCTCACCGAAGATAGCACGTAGTAGCTTCTCTTCAGGAGTCAGTTGAGTTTCACCTTTAGGGGTTACTTTACCAACTAGGATGTCGCCACCCTTAACTTCAGCACCAATGTAAACGATACCTGACTCGTCTAGTTTAGACAGAGCAGACTCACCTACGTTTGGAATATCAGCTGTGATCTCTTCAGAACCCAGCTTAGTATCACGAGCCACACAAGATAGTTCTTGAATGTGGATTGTCGTGAAACGGTCTTCTTGAACTACGCGCTCAGATACTAAGATCGAGTCTTCGAAGTTGTAACCGTTCCAAGGCATGAATGCGATACGCATGTTTTGGCCAAGAGCTAGTTCACCAAGGTCTGTTGAAGGACCATCAGCAAGAACATCGCCGCGTGCAACTGGTTCACCAGGAAGTACAGTTGGACGTTGGTTAATACATGTGTTTTGGTTCGAACGCGTGTACTTAGTTAGGTTGTAGATATCGATACCAGCTTCGCCAGGTACCAATTCATCTTCGTTAACCTTAACTACGATACGAGAAGCGTCTACAGACTGAACTTGACCACCACGTTTAGCAACCGCTGTAACACCAGAGTCAACTGCGATGTTACGTTCGATACCTGTACCTACTAGAGGCTTATCAGCCTTAAGTGTTGGTACAGCTTGACGTTGCATGTTGGCACCCATCAATGCACGGTTCGCATCATCGTGTTCTAGGAACGGGATAAGCGAAGCAGCGATAGATACTACTTGGTTTGTCGCAACGTCCATGTAGTCAACGTGATCGCGTGGGTGAAGACCAGATTCACCTTTTTGACGAGCTGTGATTAGCTCATCTGCAAACGTACCTTCTTCAGTAAGAATGGTGTTTGCTTGCGCGATTACGAATTGACCTTCCTGGATTGCAGACAGGTAATCAACTTCTTCTGTTACTACACCATCTACTACACGACGGTACGGAGTTTCTAGGAAACCGTAATCGTTACAACGTGCAAACGCAGATAGCGAGTTAATTAGACCGATGTTTGGACCTTCAGGCGTTTCGATCGGACATAGACGACCGTAGTGAGTTACGTGAACGTCACGTACTTCGAAGCCTGCGCGCTCACGAGTAAGACCACCAGGACCTAAAGCAGAGATACGACGTTTGTGCGTAACTTCTGACAATGGGTTGTTTTGGTCCATGAACTGTGAAAGCTGTGAAGAGCCAAAGAATTCTTTAACTGCAGCAGAGATCGGCTTAGCGTTGATAAGATCTTGAGGCATGATTGCATCAAGGTCACCAAGGCTTAGGCGCTCTTTAACGGCACGTTCTACACGAACTAGACCAACACGGAATTGGTTTTCTGCCATTTCACCTACAGAACGGATACGACGGTTGCCAAGGTGGTCGATATCGTCCACTTCACCAATACCGTTACGGATACCAATCAGTTTTTTCATCACTTCGATGATGTCTGATTCATCCAGAGTACCGCGCTCTTCTTCTTCTTCACGCTCGATAGAGCTGTTGAACTTCATACGGCCTACAGTTGATAGGTCGTAACGTTCTTCAGAGAAGAATAGGCTTTCGAATAGAGACTCTGCAGCTTCTTTCGTTGGTGGCTCGCCAGGACGCATCATGCGGTAGATTTCTACCAATGCAGAGATGCGATCTACTGTGCTATCTGCACGTAGAGTGTCTGACATGAATGGACCGTGATCTAGGTCATTCGTGAACAGAGTTTGTAGAGCCTTGTGACCTGCTTGAGACAGGTTAGCAAGTGCTTCTAGGCTAATCTCTTGGTTCGCGCCAACGATGATCTCGCCAGTTGCTTCATTGATGTAATCTTTAGATGCAACTTTACCAACGATGTACTCTACTGGTACTTCGATGTGCTCAACGCCATCTTTTTCAAGTTGACGGATATGACGAGCAGTAACACGACGACCAGTCTCAACGTAAGTTTTGCCGTTTGCTTCGATGTCGAATGACGCAGTTTCACCACGTAGACGATCAGGAACCAACTCCATAAGAAGAGTTTGGTCTTTAACTTCGAAGTTCACTTTGTCGAAGAACAGATCTAGGATCTCTTCAGTCGACTTACCAAGTGCACGAAGAATAATCGATGCTGGTAGCTTACGACGACGGTCGATACGTACGAATAAGTTATCCTTAGGATCGAACTCAAAGTCTAACCATGAGCCACGGTAAGGAATTACACGTGCGTTATAAAGAACTTTACCTGATGAGTGGGTCTTACCCTTATCACTGTCGAAGAACACGCCTGGGCTTCGGTGCAGCTGGGATACGATAACCCTCTCGGTACCATTAATTACGAAAGTACCATTGTCTGTCATAAGCGGAATTTCGCCCATGTAGACTTCTTGTTCTTTAATGTCTTTTACAGTACCTGCTGGTGCATCTCGATCAAAGATAACTAGACGTAGTTTTACGCGTAGTGGCTTTGAGTAAGTAACACCGCGGATTTGACATTCTTTAACGTCAAAAACTGGCTCACCAAGACGGTAGCTAACGTATTGCAGCTCAGAATTGCCGTTGTAGCTCTGAATTGGAAATACAGAACGGAAAGCAGCTTCAAGACCGTATTGACCTTCTGGATCCTGTTCGATGAATTTGTCGAAAGAATCAAGCTGGATCGATAACAGGTATGGAATGTCCAAAACTTGTGGACGAGTACCAAAATCCTTACGGATGCGCTTTTTCTCGGTATAAGAGTAAACCATGGGGTTCCTCAGCTCGCTGATAAGTGACCCAAACCACCCAAAACACTCTTCAAGAGGGGGCGGTGACAAACAGCTGTTTACTGTAGTGAACAATCATTTCGAAAAAATGACTGTTTTTTTGCTCGGATTATGACGGTTAAACAGCGGAAAATTCGTCATAGCCCTACAGCGCAAAAAGGCCGGTGGTTAATAAACCACCAGCCATTAGCCTTGCGGCTAAGAAATTAAGTAATAATTACTTGATTTCAACAGAAGCGCCAGCTTCTTCTAGCTGTGCTTTAAGAGCTTCAGCTTCAGCTTTGTCAACGCCTTCTTTAAGCGCTGCAGGAGCTGAGTCTACAAGACCTTTAGCTTCTTTAAGACCTAGGCCAGTTGCGCCACGTACAGCTTTGATAACTTGTACTTTGTTAGCGCCAGCAGCAGTTAGGATAACGTCGAATTCAGTTTGCTCAGCTGCAGCGTCGCCGCCAGCTGCGCCACCAGCTACAACAGCAGCAGCTGCAGTAACGCCGAATTTCTCTTCCATAGCTTCGATAAGCTCAACAACTTGCATTACAGACATTTCTGCAACTGCGTCTAGGATTTGCTCGTTAGTAATAGACATAACAATTCTCTTTTAAGTCAACAATAAGTTTAAATAGCAACCAGTGAAAAGCAAGGCTTATGCCGCAGCTTCTTCTTTTTGGTCGCGAACAGCAGCGATAGTACGAACCAGCTTGCCAGCAGAAGCTTCTTTCATGCACATCATTAGGCGTGCGATAGCTTCGTCGTAAGTTGGTAGTGTCGCTAGTACTTCAGCATCAGTAACTGCGCCTTCAAATGCAGCAGCTTTGATCTCGAAATCTTTATTCTCTTTAGCGAAGTCTTTGAAAAGACGCGCTGCAGCACCTGGGTGCTCATTAGAGAATGCGATCAGAGTTGGACCAGTGAAAGTGTCTACTAGACACTCGTAGTCTGTACCCTGAACCGCACGGCGTGCTAGTGTGTTACGAACAACTTTCATGTAAACACCCGCTTCGCGAGCTTGTTTACGTAGAGAAGTCATTGCGCCAACTTCAACGCCACGAGAATCAGCTACAACTGCAGAAAGTGCACCACTGGCAGCTTCGTTGACTTCAGCAACAATTGCTTTTTTGTCTTGAAGATTTAAAGCCATTTGGATTAACCTCTGGTTGTGATTACAGCACTCAATACAAAATGTAATGAGCGTTTACGATGTTATTTAAAAATGAATAAATTCATTTCAAACCACAACATCGCCTACGTAGGTTTTATTAAGCTATCAATAATCTAATGAAAATCGACAGCGCCTACGGTCTTGGGATAGATGATTTCAAATTGCTTTAAAACCACCCAACCACAAATATTAGGCGCAGAAGTATACACTAAATCTGCGCCTAAGCAAATTAGTTTGCTTGAGTGTCAAGACTAGCTTGATCAACAGCAACACCAGCACCCATCGTAGTAGAGATGCTTACTTTCTTCAGGTAAGAACCCTTAGCTGAAGAAGGCTTAGCTTTCTTAAGAGCAACTAGAAGAGCTTCTAGGTTCTCTTGAAGCTGGCTAGCTTCGAAAGATGCTTTACCGATAGTAGTGTGGATGATGCCGTTCTTGTCGTTACGGTAACGAACCTGACCAGCTTTAGCGTTCTTAACCGCTTCAGCAACGTTAGGAGTTACAGTACCAACTTTAGGGTTTGGCATAAGGCCGCGTGGACCTAGGATTGTACCTAGTTGACCAACAACACGCATTGCATCTGGAGAAGCAACAACTACGTCGAAGTTCATTTCGCCTTTTTTCACTTGCTCAGCAAGATCTTCCATACCAACGATATCTGCGCCAGCAGCTTTAGCAGCTTCTGCGTTTGCACCTTGAGTGAAAACAGCAACGCGGATGTCACGGCCAGTACCGTGAGGTAGCACTGTTGCGCCACGAACGTTTTGGTCAGATTTACGAGCATCGATGCCTAGGTTAACAGCAACATCTACAGATTCAACGAATTTAGCAGTCGCTAGTTCTTTAAGAAGAGCAACAGCTTCGCTGATTTCGTATTCTTTAGTTGAGTCAACTTTGTCGCGGATTACGCGCATACGCTTAGTAAGTTTAGCCATGATCTTATCCCTCTACCACTAGGCCCATTGAACGAGCAGTACCAGCAATAGAACGTTTCATTGCTTCGATGTCAGCACCAGTCATATCAGCAGCTTTAGTTTCTGCGATTTCCTGAACTTGAGCGTCAGTAACAGTACCAACTTTCTCAGTGTTTGGACGACCTGAACCAGACTTAACGCCAGCAGCTTTCTTAAGAAGAACAGCAGCAGGTGGAGTCTTAGTTACGAACGTGAAAGAACGGTCGTTGTAAACAGTAATAACTACTGGAGTAGGTAGACCTTTCTCAACAGATTCTGTTTTTGCGTTGAACGCTTTACAGAATTCCATGATGTTCACGCCGTGTTGACCTAGAGCAGGACCAACCGGTGGACTTGGGTTTGCCATACCAGCTGCAACTTGCAGTTTGATATAAGCTTCAACTTTCTTAGCCATGATATTTCCTAATATTTTGGGTACATGCGCTAGCCGCAGGCGAGCTCCCCATAAATTCAATTAACTCTTTTTTACTTCCACAGAAGCAAAAAGGCGCGAAATTATAATCATAATTCGCGCCTTTAACAACCCTAAAAAGGTGATTTTTTATACTCTTTTATTTTGAACAACTTACGAAGTATTTATCCACAGCTTGTTCAAAGCTTAGAGTTTTAGTCCAGTTTTTCAACCTGACCAAATTCAAGCTCAACCGGTGTTGCACGACCAAAGATCGATACAGATACCTTAATGCGGCTTTTCTCGTAATCTACTTCTTCAACAGTACCGTTGAAGTCAGCAAATGGACCATCGTTCACACGAACCACTTCACCCGCTTCGAACATTGTCTTAGGACGTGGAGACTCGCTCGCTTTCTCTAGACGGTTCAAGATAGCATCAGCTTCTTTATCAGTGATTGGTGCAGGACGATCAGAGGTACCACCAATGAAGCCCATAACACGCGGAATGCTGCGTACTAAGTGCCATGATTCATCATTCATGATCATTTGAACTAATACGTAGCCAGGGAAGAATTTACGTTCACTTTTACGGCGTTGGCCTGCACGCATTTCCACTACTTCTTCAGTAGGTACTAGCACATCGCCAAATAGTTCTTCCATGTTGTGCATTTTAATATGCTCGCGTAGCGACTGTGCAACACGACCTTCAAAGCCAGAAAAGGCTTGAACTACATACCAACGTTTTTTTGGAGCTTCACTCATGAATCAGAACCCTCTACACCCCAGTTGCTAGAGAAACTAGACGGACCATAATGCCGTCAATTCCCCAAAGCACTAGAGACATAACAATACATACAGCTAAAACGATCAATGTAGTTTGCATAGTTTCTTGGCGAGTAGGCCAAACAACTTTACGAATCTCCATACGAGATTCTTTTGCAAAATCGATCGCAGCTTTACCTTTAGTTGTTGTTGCTGCAACGCCTAGTGCGGCAGCAATCAGCACAACTACACCTGCAGCGCGAATTACAACAGACAATTCACCATACAGGTAATTACCCACAACAGCAGCAGCCAACAGAACAAAAGCGACAATCCACTTCATTGTATCTGCTGCACCTGAGCTATCAGGAGTTTCAGCGTTTGCTTTCATAAAACCAACCTGTGATAAGTCTTAAATATAGACGACAATAACCCCGCTGTTGCAGGGCACATTCCTTTGCGTTGCAAAACAACACATCTAACAGTCATTTTAGTCAAAAAGACCGTTTAATTCTTTGCTAAGAGCAAAAATCGATGTCAAAACATCCAACTCTTTTTTTAGCGCAGAAAAAGGGCATCAAATGATGCCCTTTTTACTAGTGGTTCGTCAAATCTTATGCAAAGATTTTAGCTACAACACC
>NZ_JBFRPJ010000031.1:0-141519 GCF_041471945.1 Vibrio sp. 10N.261.51.A4 | reverse complement strand
GAAAGATCAACACGCCCTAACAAGTTGCAATAGCAAGCAGAGCAAGATTTTCGATTGGATCCGAACTTCATTCATCAAGTACCAGAATTGGTGCCGATTGCACGCTCGTATCAGTTGATGGCGAAGCACATTCAACAGCAATTTTTGCAACTTGAATATCAGTCGTCACATCGAAGACAAAGCTTATTACAGCTCAGTCATGATTTGAAAACGCCATTGTCGAGTGTATTGGGGTATCTAGAAACGTGGAGGATTCAAAACCCACATTCGGATCCACTCATAGATGTGGCATATCGCAATGGCAACAAGTTATCTGAACAGCTCCATTCGCTGTTAGATAGCGCCAAGAATGATAACCCGGTACCCACATATCAATACGCTTCAATCGATTTCAATGGGCTGATGAGCGAATGCTTAGAAACGATACAAAGCAAATATCGCCATAAAAATGTTGAGTTGAACATTAATATGCCTATTGGAATCAAGGCTGTGGGTGACAGTGATCTGCTTGAGAGGTTGATTTTGAATCTGTTAGATAATGCATTGAGGCATAGCCCAAGTGGAACCGTGGTGTCGCTAGATGTTGATTTTGAAGCGGATTCAAAACGGGTGAAGGTGGTGATTCATAATGAGGTTGAGCAGGAAGCGCCGAACGGTTCGTTAGGTATTGGCACCAAAATCGCGCAGTCGATACTGATGTTACATCACAGCGTGCTAGAAACAACAAAGGCAGAGAACTCCTTTCAGCAAAGCTTTTATTTGCCTTCGGTATAGCTCTGTCTGCCTTCGTTTAGCTCGATGTATACTTACGTAGAACTAACGTTAAGCGTCTTTACTGTCTTCGTTGCCTTCGTTCACTTTCGCGTAGAAGTGAAGTAGCTCAGTTAATTCTTTAACCCAGCCAAACGCATCTTTAGGTGCGTTCTTTAAGATCTTTTCTACTTTCTCACAGTGCACTTCGATTGCGATTGCTTCTTCAAGGTTGAAAGAAATTGAGTAGAAGTGCCAAAGCAGTAGGCGAGTCATTCGCTCGATGTTCTGTTGCGAGTTATCCGACTCTGAGAAGGCTAGGTTTACTTCACCAAGCGCGATAGCTGTCATTCGAAGCATTGCGTCAAATTTCGCTGATTGCATGCGTTCTTCGCTGGTGACTTCTTCTTGCTCGAACGTAAACAATTCCGTCATTGCATCTTCAGGTACAAGGCGATGAATCATTCTTAAACTAAATTCTTCTAGTTCATGGCGAGGCATGGTGATTAAGCAATTTAAGGTGTAGTCGCGTTGCATGGTGTTCTCTTGGATCTGCAAAAAGGTCGGACAGTTTAATGGAGAAGCGAGTTTAGAAAAAGCAGATTTTAGATAAGCCTGCGTTGGCAGGCTTATCTGTGTACTACAAGCCCTAAAATCGATGCTTAGGGGAACTGTATTTAGGTTTGAACGCAGTATCAGGCTTTGCTATGGCTTGGCGGTTGGTACTGCATCGACTGGTCGTTTCTCATGAATATGTTGCTCGCGACCAAACTGCCGATGCAAATAGAACCAAGGGCGAGCCAAGTCATCGCATCAGGAATCTCGTTGAATAGTGGGATCGCCAACAAGGTCGCCACTGCGGGTGTTGCACTGCCAAAAGCGGCAGAGCGTTCAGCCCCTAAGGTATTAACCGCATAAAGGTAAGTGAACGCAGCGATTAAACCCGCCCCAACGCCTTGCACTGTTGAATGAACGGCAAGCTCCGTGAAGGGCCAATTAGCGATTGGTGTGTCCATTAGGTGGCTTGGGAGGGTTCCAGTCAGGATTAGGACGAGTAAAAGTAAAGTAGAACAGAGAGAAATAAAACCGGCACTGACTAACGCATTAAGATTAGCGACACGGGCTGAGATGGTGAACATCGCCCACATTAAGCTTCCGCATAAAAACAACAAATGACCTTTGGTGTATTCGAAGTTGAAGCTGCTTAAGCTACTCCCTAAAAACAACAGTATGCCGAGCAAAACCAAACCTAAACCAACAACACGATGTCGGCTGAGTGGCTGCTTAAAAAAGAGTACCGCAATTCCTGTAACGAACAGAGGAAGCGTGCCCGGAACAAGAGCACTGCCATGAGATACCGGAACAAACTGCATGGCCGTTCCGGCAACAAGCAGATAAGGTAATCCGCTACCTACGAACATACCCGTTAGATACCGTTTAGGGACGACGGCAATTGCGCTGCGTGCTTTCCACATCAAAGGCAATAACACCAAAGCCGGTATGAGAAATCTTGTGAGAGCGATATCAGCAGGTGTTAAATCTGAATTTGCGCCGCCTTTAAGAGACAGGAAAAAGCTCGCCCAAATGAGTAGGGTGACAGTAATAGATAAGTAGCCAAGATTCATAATATAGAAGGAGAGTGGGTGATGACTCATTATGGAACAGTTGGTGTGCCACAGGTTGGCAAGTTTTGGCTAAACTTGAACTATCGTTGATGATTTCTGCTAATATTCACCAAATAATTAACGGATTTAACTAATGTTTGGCATTTACTATGGATAGAATTGATAGGCATCTTCTCGAACTGCTACAAAAAGATGGCAGGTTAACCACGGCTGAACTTGCTGATGAAGTGGGTTTATCACCTTCGCCTTGTGCAAGACGAGTCAAAAGGCTAGAAGAAAAGGGCATTATTGACGGTTATCGTGTGAGCTTGTCACGAGAACAAGTCGGCATCGCAATGAGTGTGTTTGTTGAGGTGAGCCTAAACAACCACCAAGAAGTGTCGATAGATAAGTTTGAGGCGGCTGTTGTAGAGATGGAAGAGGTGATCAGTTGCCACGTTGTATCTGGGGCTTATGACTATTTGCTAGAAGTGGTTAGCCCGAACTTGATGGCCTACGAGGCATTTACAAGAAAACTTCAAAGGCTCTCTAACGTGAAAGATATTCATACCCACCTTGCGATAAGACAAGTAAAAGGCAATGCACCACTGCCAATTTATACCGATTAAGCCAAACTCTGAGCAGTAACACGAAGGCAGAATGAGCTGAAAACGAAATGGTTTACTCCTGAAGTAGAAGCGCGGTCAATATCAAAAATCATCCATTAAGTGTCAGGCTTCAGGCAATAAAAAACGGAGCACCTCGTGAAAGGTACTCCGTATATGATAGGTGCAAAACTTAGTGATACTTAAAGTTAGAGATTGAACAATCCCCAGTTTGTGCATTAATTCTGAATGAAAAAGCATGTGAATGATAATCCACGCCGTCATTCCAAATTGTCTCTCCAAATATCTTACATAGCTCTAGCTCACTTACTGAACCGAACTCTTCCATGTGTTTAGCTACAGATAAAAGTTTACCTCTTATCTCTGCAGTCCATTCCGTGTTACTCAAGCAGTTGAAAGCCATAGTCTTTTGCATATTACCTAGCCAAAATGTTTCTTGTTATTAAGTTATATGAAGATTCATGATAACAATTTTCTGGCGTTTGTAAATCTATTTTGTGATGAATATCTCACATACTCGCTTGCATTGGTCGGAAATTGAACTTTATTGTTGATAGATAGCACATTACTTTTACAACCTATTGATAAAGCTTTGATTAACGAGTTCTTAGAATATTATGAATGGGATTGAGCATATTTATCGGAAAAGTCCAGTCGAACGAGTGAGAGAATCTAATGGTGATTTCAGTTTGATGCATCGTTTGCTGGTTGGTTTATGTGGCGCGCTTCATCAATCATCGTCGCTTCTCTGCGGTATTTTGAAGACAGCTGACGGAATTTTTCACTGAGTGTATGGAGATCTCGGGAGAGTGATTGTGAGCTTTGTACGTGCACCTTTGCGCTTTCTGCCTGGCGCGGGAGTCTTGCTTTGGTGCAGTGTTTGGCGACGGCTTGCCATGAATACGCTAGAGAGTCAGCGCCTTCAAGTTCACTAGACACAACATACGCCTGTTGTAGCAAAACCTCGGAGACGTCATACGCGGTATTCATATGACTATTGAGCTGCACATTAAACCTTTCTTCATACTTTGCCCAAAGCTCAATGATCTGCTTTTCATTAAAGTGTTTAGATAACAATGTCTGTGACTCATAGGTTGAAAGAACTTGGTTGAACTCTTTGGTGTACTGATTATAGCGACCTTCAAAAGAGAGCTGACGATCCAACAGTGTTTGCCAGTTTTCACGGTCACAATGATTCGCTAGAGCGACATTGGCACTAAAAGTTGCGCTTACAATGATAACTTTCCCCCAAAAACTCATGACTTTCCTCTACTTACCGTGCGCTCTATTGAGAGTATAGATGAGCAGCAGCATGAGTTGATGTACACTTGAGACATACCTATAACGGAAGAGCTGGTGGATTTGATGAAAAAAGCGCTGATCGCTTTACTTGTGTTGTTGATATTGGGCGGAGGGGGAGGAGCGGCATACTACTTCTTGGTCATGAATAAAGACCCAATCCCACAAGAGAAAACGGAAGAGCCGGCGTTAGAAGCTACCGAGCAATCTGAATCTGAGCTTGTACCCATCATGGATCTTCAGCCTGAACCCGAGCAGACGGAATTTTACGTTTTGGAGAGAAAGCTTGAAGTGGTCGAGCAACCTGAAATTGATGGCTTGATAACGGATTACCTCTACAAAGGGGAAAAGGTGGAGGTACTCGAGAAACAGGGAGAATGGGCTCGTATCTCAGACTATATTGTCCTTAAAGATGGCGGCCCACAGACGGCGGAATGGGTCTCTATGTCAGGCTTATCGAATGATGAAGTCATTATTTCGGAAAAAGAAAGCAAAGAGATATTGGATTCCTATTTGGTTAAGTCTGATGATCTCAAGATCCATCAAGAAAAATTCCGTAATTCGGTGGCTAAACTGATCTCTGAGGGGGAGTGTGCCCCAAGTGATTTTGAAGAATTAGGCGGATGGGTGAAATCTGTTAAGTACAGCAATCGAGATGTCTATTTTATTTATTGTGGTGGGTTGTCCCTTGAAAACAAAATTTATCTTGATGTAAATACAAATGAAATATTTACGAAGTAAGATCCCACGCTCTATTTAATAATGCTATTTACTAAAGCCCACTCATAGGTTGAGTGGGCTTTTTTGTCTATCCATAATGTTCATCTTTCCCATTTAGAACGTTAATTATATCGAAGGTTATATAGAATAATTAGGAACCATTTATTAATGGCTAATAAGAGTTTTGTTATTATTCTCGTGATCAATCATTTCAAATTCCCACATTGCATTATTCTTGAAACAAGCTGAGAGATATAGATTTATCTCGTATTTACAAAGGCTTATCTGCTTGGTGATAAAAGTAAAATTAAACAAACCTTATTAATATCAGAGTCTTGCGTTGATTTACATAATTGTAACATTTCATTGGTTTTGGGATACAAGTCTAGTTTTTAATCATAATACGAAAATATTTTATATTTGTAATAATAATTTTTGATTTTGAGTTGTAGGGTTTAATTAAAGCAAAACGTAAAGTTTAATTATCAACTAAGACATTATCTTATTAACATCATTGTTATTTAATTGCTTGTAAGGGATGGAACCATTAATGAAAAAGCTTGCTTTAATTACAGGGTCAAAAGGCGGTATCGGCTCAGCAATTTCCTCTAAATTAGTTGCAGACGGCTATCGTGTTATCGCGACTTATTTTACTGGAAATTACCAATGTGCCTTGGATTGGTTTAACGAAAAACAATTCACCGAAGATCAAGTGAGATTGTTTGAATTAGATGTTACCAATACTGCGGAATGTGCGCTGAGCTTAAGCAAGTTGTTAGAAGAAGAAGGCACGGTGGATGTGCTGGTCAATAACGCAGGTATTACACGTGATAGCGTCTTTAAAAAGATGGATGCCGAAGCGTGGAAAGATGTGATTGAAACGAACTTAAACAGTTTGTTCAACGTGACTCAACCTTTGTTCGCTCCTATGTGTGAAAAGGGTAACTGCCGTGTCATCAACATCTCTTCCGTCAATGGTCTTAAAGGTCAATTTGGACAGACTAACTACTCAGCAGCGAAAGCTGGAATGATTGGTTTTTCTAAAGCTTTGGCTGCAGAAGGCGCTCGTAGCGGCGTAACCGTGAACGTGATTGCCCCTGGCTACACAGCAACTCCTATGGTTGAGCAAATGAAGCCTGAAGTACTGGATTCAATCAAGAACCAAATTCCGATGAAACGCTTAGCAACACCTGTTGAAATTGCAGACGCAGTGGGCTTTTTAGCGAGTGAATCTGGCGCGTACATTACAGGCGAAACATTGTCTGTGAATGGCGGCTTGTACATGCAGTAATTGGCGAAACTGAAGGGGTTGGAATGATGGAAAAAGTATTTATTGTTGCGGCTAAGCGCACTCCTATTGGTGCATTTACCGGGTCGCTAAAAAACGTATCTGCGGGTGAACTGGCTGGCGTTGCGATCAAAGGTGCACTTGAGTCTGTCGATCTTTCGTTAGATGCGATTGATGAAGTAATCGTCGGCAACGTGATTTCGGCAGGTCAAGGCATGGGGGTTGCTCGTCAGGCTTCCATCTATGCAGGGCTTCCTGAGGAAACACCAGCATACGGCGTGAACATGATTTGCGGCAGCGGAATGAAATCAGTGATGGACGCAGCGGCGCACATCAAAGCACAAGATGCTGAAGTGGTTATTGCTGCTGGCGTTGAAGTGATGTCACAAATTCCTTTTGTGGTACCAGCGAGCGTTCGTAATGGTCACAAAATGGGTGACATCTCAATGAAAGACTTACTGGTTGGTGATGGCTTAACCGATGCGTTTAATCACTACCACATGGGCATGACCGCTGAAAATATCGCGAACACGTTGAATATTTCGCGCCTAGCTCAAGATAACTATGCCTTAGAAAGCCAACAAAAAGCCGTTGCTGCGATTGAGGCGGGTAAGTTTAACGAGCAAATCGTGCCTGTAGAAGTTAAGCAGCGCAGACAAACCGTCACTTTTGATACCGATGAGTATCCGAAGTCAGACGCGACATTCGAAGGTCTGCAAAAGCTTCGTCCAGCTTTTGACCGTGAAGGGTCTGTTACGGCAGGTAACGCTTCGGGCATCAATGATGGCGCGAGTGCAATCATCTTAGCCTCAGAGAGTGCAGTAGCGAAATACGGACTGACACCACTGGTAGAGCTAACGAGCTACGCACAGTCTGGATTAGATCCAAAGATTATGGGTTTAGGCCCAGTAGAAGCCGTTTCTAAAACGCTTGATAAGGCGAATCTCACTCTAGAAGAAGTAGATTTGTTTGAATTGAATGAAGCGTTTGCAGCACAAGCTCTTGGCGTAATGTACCAATTGTCAGAGCAGCATGACTTACCGCTTGATGAGTTCAAGCCAAAGGTCAATGTGAATGGTGGTGCAATCGCGCTTGGCCATCCTTTAGGTGCTTCAGGCAATCGAATTATTGTTGCACTCATCCATGAAATGCTTGAACAGAAAACGACTTATGGCGTTGCTTCACTCTGTGTGGGTGGGGGAATGGGAACCGCTGTTTTGCTAAAAGGTATTGAAGGTTAGAGCCTGATATATCGGTAGCAAGCTTAAATATCGGATCAGCTTTTCAAAGCATCGCGAGTTAATCGATGAGCGTTGGCTGAAACGATAGTGACACAAATTTATTAAACTATGTATTCATCAGGAGTTACTTATGTACACGGATATTTTCAAAACAATTACTGACCAAACTGAAAAGCAATTTGAACCGTACTTAAAGTTCAACAAGTTGGTTGCAAAGAACGTCCAAACGATGACAGAACTGCAAATGAATGCAATGCAGACTTACACGGACATGGGTCTTGCACAAATGAAGGCAGTGACTGAAATCAAAGACGTGACTAGCCTAACGGCGTTCAACAGCCAGCAACTAGCAGCGCTAACTCAACTGTCTCAACAGATGATGAGTGATAGCTCAAAAATGCAAGCTGCTGCAAAAGAGTTCAAAGAAGATGTTGAAACACTAACAACTGAAAACTTGAAAACAGTTACACCTGCATAAATTTAATCGCCATCGAGTTAGCGCAGTATTTACTGTGAGGCTCGGTGGCGATTTTCCGATTATTGGAGTCATGTTATGTTTCAACACTTCTTTTCGGACTACCTTGTTAAACTTCAACAAACGAACCAGCAATGGTGGGAAAGCTTTGAACAAAACAAGGAAGCCGCGCAATCTCCCCTAAACCAAGCGATGCAAGAATTGAACTTTGATGATGCATCAAAAATCTTCGAGCAAGCCGCCAACCAACCCGCCGTTCTGCTTCAGTTACAATCTCAATGGTGGGAGCAGCAACTTAAGATTTGGCAAAATGCCGCACTGATGGGTAATACCGAAAGCGTCATTACTGAAGAGCGCAGTGATAAACGCTTTATTGATGAAGCGTGGAAAAATGACCCGTTTTACAGCTTTATCAAGCAGTCTTATTTGTTATTCAGCAAAAGCTATATAGACACCATTAATTCAATCGAAGGCATAGACGAGAAAACCAAGGAACGTGTGGCGTTCTTTTCACGTCAGGCTATCAATGCTCTTTCTCCTAGTAACTTCATTGCGACTAACCCAGAGTTGATGAAGCTAACGCTTGAGCGCAATGGTGAGAACTTGCTAGATGGGCTAGAGCAGCTACAAGCTGACGTTGAAGCGAGCGCGGATATCCTCAAGATCCGTATGACCAACAATAATGCCTTCCGATTAGGTGTTGATGTTGCGAACACGGAAGGTGATGTCGTTTTTCAAAATGATCTGTTCGAGCTTATTCAATACTACCCAAAAACACCTCAGGTGAACGCCACGCCTTTGTTGATCGTTCCTCCATTCATCAATAAGTACTACATTCTCGACCTTCGTGAAAAGAACTCAATGGTTCGTTGGTTGCTTGAGCAAGGGCACAGCGTATTCATGATGTCTTGGCGCAACCCAGGTGAAGCGCAAAAAGACTTAGAGTTCGGTGACTATGCCACGGAAGGCGTAGCGAAAGCCGTGACGGCAATTGAAGATATCACGGGTAAAGAGCAAATCAATGCTGCAGGTTACTGCATTGGTGGTACTGTTCTCGCTTCAACGGTCGCTTACTATGCTGCTAAAAGAATGAAGAAACGCATTAAAACTGCGACCTTTTTTACGACTCTATTAGACTTCTCTCAGCCGGGAGAGGTTGGCGCATATATCAATGAAACGATCATTAACGCCATTGAGAAACAGAACGATGCTAAAGGATTCATGGATGGTCGTTCATTAAGCGTGACATTCAGTTTGCTTCGTGAAAACAGCCTGTACTGGAACTACTACATTGATAACTACCTAAAAGGCAGCAGCCCAATGGAGTTTGATCTGTTGTACTGGAACAGTGACAGCACTAACGTTGCAGCTAAATGCCATAATTTCTTGCTGCGTGAGCTTTACCTTGAGAATAAACTTGTTCAAGACAAAGGCGTGAAAGTAGGCGGTGTCTGGATTGATCTCAATAAGATAAAAATACCAAGCTACTTCATTTCAGCGAAAGAAGATCATATCGCGCTTTGGCAGGGGACTTACCGTGGTGCCTTGAATACCGGTGGCAACAAGACGTTCGTGCTTGGTGAATCTGGTCATATCGCGGGTATTGTTAACCATCCAGATAAGAAGAAGTACGGGTTCTGGCTGAATGACAACCTAGACGACTCGGCGGATGAGTGGCTAACTAATGCGACTCATAATGAGGGGTCTTGGTGGACACACTGGAATCAGTGGCTACAAGGTTTTGAAACTGACGAAAAAATCGAACCTTTCAATCAAGGCTCAGAGCTTAATCCTGTGATTGGCAAAGCGCCAGGCAACTATGTAAAACAGGTGCTGCCGATTGTCGATCAAGAGCAGGTTGATAAAGAGACCGCAGAGAAAGAAGCGCCAGAAAACGAAGCTTAGGGCGTTAAGTCACATTCAATTATAAAGATACACAACGTCAGATAATAAAAAAGCCACTGAAATCAGTGGCTTTTTCGTATCAACTCATATCAGAATTATCTGGTAGAAGTTGATGGAATCTCGATTGTTAATCGATTTCTTTGTCTTTACCCATAGATAAAATCCAAAGAGATACGGCTGCAACACCTGCAAAGCCACCAAGAATGATAACTGGCATAGCGCTGTAACCTAGGATGTGCCAAATTACGCTTTCTAAAGTACTCATTCAATCGCTCCTTATTGCCAGCCTTCAACGCCGTGCATGTCTGGTAGTTTGTGTGCAATACCTTTGTGACAGTCTACACACGTTTTTTCACCAGAAGCTAGCGCAGTCGAGTGTTGTTTCGCACTACGGGGGCTCTGCTCTGAGAAGTCCATGTAATCGAACTGGTGACAGTTACGACACTCAAGTGAATCGTTCTTCTTCAATCGAGCCCATTCGCGTTCCGCTAGGTGAGCACGACGTGCTTTGAACTTTTCTTCAGTATTGATGGTTTTCGCAATAAAGTGTGCGTATAGCTCTTTAGATGCTTGAACCTTACGAACAATTTTATCTGTCCATTCATGAGGAACGTGACAGTCTGAACAGATAGCACGAACACCAGAACGGTTAGAGTAGTGAATTGTCTCTTGGATTTCAGCAACGATAGGTGCGTGACAGCCAGAACAGAATTCTTCCGTGTTGGTTGCCTCCATACCCGTGTTGAATGCACCCCAGAACAAAAGACCACCCGAGAAACCCAAGAACAAAACAACGCCTACGGCTGCTTTGCTTGGTGTCGCAAGTCTTTTCCAAAACGCTTTAAGTAATTTTATCATATATAGCCTCTCTTACAGTCCGGCTACGATTAACGCAGTGAATCTACAGGTTTGAACTCGTTCTCAACTAGTGGCTTAGCATTAGCTTGAGGTACGTGACACTGTAGACAGAAGTAACGACGAGGTGATACGTCTGCAAGTACCGCATCTTCACGGTTCATGTAGTGAGTTACACTCACTTTAGTCGCACCCATTTCTTTTGCGTTTTTCCAGCTGTGGCAAGAAAGACACTTGTTAGCGTTAAGAGAAACTTCATAGCTACGAATAGTATGAGGCACTAGAGGTGGTTGGTATACGTAGTCACTCTCAAGTACTTGGTCACGAGGGAACTTTTTGAAGTCATCTGCTGCGCGAGTTGCTTCAAGTTCACTTGCACCACGTAGAGATTCTACGCCACCAATGCCGCCTGGGTTATCCAGTTCAGCTTCAGCTTGAACTGCACCAGCTAGCAAAAGACCAGCTGATAGTAGGGCAGTAATCAGTTTTTTCATGGTTAATTTCTCCGCCTAAAGGCTAATTCTTTGAGTGGACTACTTCTTTCAAAAAGTAACGAAAAAAGCAGTCGCAATATTAAAAACGTCAGATCTACGAGCTAAGTGGTAAGAACATATTGTCCTTAAGCGACCTTAGTGATCTTAACTGGACACTTCTTGTAATCCGTCTGTTTAGATAGAGGATCCGTTGCATCCAAGATCAACTTGTTGATCAGAATTCTTGCATCAAAGAATGGTACGAATACCAAGCCTTGTGGTGGACGGTTACGACCACGAGTTTCAACACGAACGCGTACTTCACCACGTTTGTTTTCGATAAGAACTTCATCACCACGGCGAAGACCACGAGCTTTAGCATCAGCAGGGTGGATGTAACAAAGTGCATCCGGTACTGCTTTGTAAAGTTCTGGTACACGACGAGTCATAGTACCTGTGTGCCAGTGCTCAAGAACACGACCTGTACATAGCCACATATCGTATTCATCGTTTGGTACTTCAGGTGGCGCTTCGTATGGTGCATTGATGATCAGTGCTTTACCATCTGGTTTGCCGTAGAAGTCCCAATCAGAACCTTTCTTAGCATATGGATCTGAACCTTCTTTAAAGCGCCATAGTGTCTCTTTACCGCCAACAACAGGCCAACGTAGACCACGAACTTGGTGGTAGCGATCGTATGGTGCTAAATCGTGACCGTGGCCGCGACCAAAGGCTGCGTATTCTTCGAATAGACCTTTTTGAACGTAGAAACCTTGAGCTTGTGCATCGTCGTTAAGCTCTTGAGCTTCAGACAGTGGGAATGCATCAACGTTGCCGTTTTTGTAAAGCACGTCGTACATGGTTTTGCCACGGTACTCAGGCATTTTCGCAACCAGTTCTTCACCCCAAACTTCTTCAATAGTGAAGCGCTTAGAGAATTCCATGATTTGCCATAGGTCAGACTTAGCTTCACCTACAGTTTTCACTTGTTGGTACCATGCTTGTGTACGACGCTCTGCGTTACCGTAAGCGCCTTCTTTCTCAATCCACATTGCTGTTGGAAGGATGAGGTCAGCCGCTTGAGCTGTTGCCGTTGGGTACGGGTCAGAACATACAATGAAGTTATCTGGGTTACGGTAACCTGGCAGACGTTCAGTGTTGATGTTTGGACCCGCTTGCATGTTGTTGTTACACATTACCCAGTAAGCGTTGATTTTACCGTCTTTCAACATACGGTCTTGAAGAACAGCGTGAGCGCCGGGTACCGGTGGAATGGTGCCTTCTGGAAGTTTCCAGATATCTTCTGCAATTTTACGGTGTTTAGGGTTAGCAACCACCATATCGGCAGGTAAACGGTGAGCGAATGTACCAACTTCACGCGCTGTACCACACGCTGACGGTTGGCCAGTTAGTGAGAATGGGCTGTTACCTGGAGTAGAAATCTTACCTGTAAGAAGGTGGATGTTGTACACAAGGCTGTTCATCCATACGCCACGAGTATGTTGGTTCATACCCATAGTCCAAAGTGACATTACTTTGATGTTTGGATCGGCATATTGCTTAGCCAGCTTGATAAGGTCTTCTTGAGGTACACCTGACATTTCAGACGCTTTCTCAACTGTGTATTCAGCAACAGACGCTTTGTAGTCTTCGAAAGAGATAGCAGTCATTTCGCCTGAGTTAGGGTTTGCGGCTGCTTTCTGTAGTGGATCATCGTCACGCAGACCGTAACCGATGTCTGTCGTTGCTTGCTTGAAGTTCGTGTGCTTGTTCACGAAGTCCCAGTTAACCGCATCGTTTTGGATGATGTAGTTTGCGATGAAGTTTGCGATCGCAAGGTCAGACTGAGGGTTGAAGATGTAACCCGTGTCTGCAAGCTCGAAAGAACGGTGGTAGTAAGTAGACAGTACGTTTACTTTAACGTGTGGGTGGCTTAGACGACGGTCTGTAATACGAGTCCATAGTACTGGGTGCATTTCTGCCATGTTTGAACCCCACAGTACGAATGCGTCTGCGTGTTCAAAGTCATCGTAACAACCCATTGGCTCATCAATACCGAAAGTGCGCATGAAGCCTACTACAGCAGAAGCCATACAGTGACGAGCGTTTGGATCTATGTTGTTTGAACGGAAACCCGCTTTCATCATCTTAACGGCTGCGTAGCCTTCCATTACTGTCCATTGGCCTGAACCGAACATACCAACACCTGTTGGACCGTTCTTCTTAAGAGATGCTTTCCATTTCTCAGCCATCACGTCGAACGCTTTGTCCCAAGATACTGGTGCGAAATCACCATCTTTATGGAACTCGCCATCTTTCATACGAAGAAGAGGCTGTTCTAGACGGTCTTTGCCGTACATGATTTTTGAAAGGAAGTAGCCTTTGATACAGTTAAGGCCTTTGTTTACTGGTGCTTCTGGGTCGCCTTGAGTCGCAACCACTTTGCCGTTTTGAGTACCTACTAGTACCGAACAGCCCGTACCACAAAAACGACAAGGCGCTTTATCCCACGTGATTTTTGTTTGATCAGAGCTAGCGATCAGGTTGGTTGCTGTTGCCGGTAGTGTTACACCTGCAACGGCTGCCGCTGATGCAGCTGCGTTTGCTTTCACAAACGCACGTCTTGTCATTTTCATACTTCACCCTCAAGTTGAGAATTGTTGCTTCCAGTTTCTAAATCCGTTTCGTCGAGTCCAGTTTCGATTTGGTGATAAACCAAAGCTGTCCCCAAAACGTTCTTAATGTTGTTTATTGCTTCGATGGTGTCCGTTACAAAACCTTGGTTTTCAGTTTCTAGGACCACGATGATTTTGCCTTCAGGGCTATCTCCGTAGATTTCAGCGTTATCGAATTGATCGATCTCCGCTTTGATCTCATTTAGATGCTCAGGGCTCACATGCACGACTAAACTTGATATATGCACTTCATTTAGTGCCATAAATTGCTCTCGTTATTTTTGTTTTATGCATTACTCACAAGAATAGCCGAAGTAGGGCAAATTGCTACGCAGGCCCCACAACCGCTACACTCATCTAACTCGATTTTTGGTAGAGCAACACTGCCTGCTCTAAGTTCAAATTGAATGGCCATAGGTTCACACATGTCACCACAGCTTCGGCATTCAACATTTTGTTGCGCTAAACACTTATCAGAGATTTGTGCTTTTGCTTGCCAAGGCTCTCCTTGCTTTGGCTTAAAAATGGGTTCGGGACAAACATCTGCACATTGATAGCAGAACGTACACTCATCAATAGAGAAATCTACAGTGGGAAAACCACCATCGCCTACAATGATTATCTTAGTCTCACAACTCTCGATGCATTTACCGCAGCGAGTACAGTCATCTGTAAAGCTTTCTAGGCTGTCAATCCAAGGCAAACGAATCTGGCTTGAGTCAACTTTTCGTCTAGAAAAAAGACGGCGTTTTGATAGATCTACCACTAGATACCTATAGATGTTACTAAGATGTTGTAATTGTAGGTCATTATTCTATTAATATCTTGTAATGAGTCCTCACAAGTAGTGTAGTTTTAGAAACAATTGTATAAATACCCCCTAAGGGCTAATTGGGGGCATATATTGTCTTAGATCAATAAATTACGGAGCGAGTGATCACATATTGAATGGAGCTATGATTTTTGATGTGTGACAATACGATATCGCTGGCAAGTCATTTATCAATAGGAAGGCACTTTTGCTTATAAAACCGGTTTCATCTGTAACAAGTACGATAGCAAAATCTTTGCTCTCTATACTGCTGTTGTCGGTTGCTACGACTGGCTTTGCCATCTTTACTTTGGCTTCAAGTTTGAATGATGCGGAAGCGGTTAACGTGGCCGGTTCAATGCGAATGCAAAGCTACCGTTTAGCCCATGATATTCAAATAGAATCTGTCGATTATGAATCTCATATTCGTGAATTCGAAAGTTCTCTTTACTCGCCATCCATGACCAATTTGGTCAGTTGGAATGTTCCGACAGACATCACAGAAGATTACTATTTAATTATCGGCCGTTGGCATGAGCTAAAACAGGTCTTGAATAGCGAAGAGCGCGATCACTATCTCGTGTTGGTTGAAAACTTCGTGGCTGAAATCGATGGCTTCGTTTATAAGCTGCAAGAGTTCTCTGAAGACAAGTTAATAAAGTTAGCGTGGGCTGGTGGTATCGGCCTTGGTGGGATTCTGGTCATATCTCTTTTTGTTGTTCACTTTGTACGTAAACAGGTTGTTAAACCGCTACATGCTCTTGTCGGTGCGAGCCAAAGAATCAAAAACAGCGACTTCGAGGTAGAACTCAAGGTGACCAGTAACAACGAAATGGGCATTTTGACCAAAACCTTCAACTCGATGGCCAAAGATTTAGGCGTGCTTTATCGAAACCTTGAAGATGTGGTGGATGCAAAGACGATTGAGCTGCAAAATGCGAACCAGTCGCTGCAGGCACTTTATAACTCGTCACAAGAGCTCACGGTGACGCGTATTGCTCCTGAAAACTTCCGAGCTATCTTGCAGCATCTCGTGAGCTTGGAAGGGATTGGATCACTGAGGCTCGAGATTGTCGATAACTCAGGCCGTTCATTGATTATGGATGAAGGTTACGATTCGAATTTAGACTACGAAAAGTTTGAGATGAAACTCGACGATAACGAACTTATTCTCGGCTATTTATACTGTTCATATCACCACGGGCACTCAACTAAAGCTCTGATCGAAAGCTTCATTCAACTGCTATCGAGAGCGATCTACTACAATCGTGCTCAAAAGAAAGCTGAACAGCTTATTATCATGGAAGAGCGTGCCACGATTGCACGTGAACTCCACGATTCATTGGCTCAATCACTGTCGTACTTGAAAATTCAAGTTACACTATTAAAGCGTGTGATTGGCAAACTGCCAGAGCAACAGCACCGAGAGCAATCTGAACAAATCGCGTCTGAGATCGGAAACGGCTTAGCCGACGCTTATACCCAGTTAAGAGAGCTACTCACCACATTTAGGTTGACCATTAAAGAGGGCAACTTTGGAGACGCCTTAAGTACCATGCTTGAGGCGCTCAGCGAGAGAACCGATGCGAAGATTAACCTCACTAATAATCTCTCATCGATCGAGCTTGATGCGCATAGTCAGGTTCACTTGCTTCAATTGATTCGTGAAGCAACAATAAATGCAATAAAACACGCCAATGCCGACTTGATAGATGTATGCTGTATCGATGAGGACGGTGAAGTATTAGTCGTGATAAAAGATAATGGAGATGGCTTTGACTCAAGTAGTTCCAAGGTGAACCACTACGGGATGAGCATTATGCAGGAGCGTGCGGCAAGACTGAATGGCGACTTGACGATTGAAGCGGCGCAAGGTGAAGGCTGTACAGTCATATTGAAATATAAAAGTTTGAAGGAAGTTAAAGTTGACGATTTGTAAAGTAATGCTGGTTGATGATCATCCATTGATGCGCAGAGGTATAAGCCAATTACTGAGCTTTGAAGACGAATTCGAAGTGATTGCAGAAGCAAGTAACGGCACTGAAGCGGTTGCTCTTGCTCATGAAGAAGAACCTGATTTGATCCTTTTGGATCTCAATATGAAGGGCATGTCTGGTTTAGATACCTTGAAAGCACTTCGCACTGACGGTTCTAGCGCAAACATTGTTATTCTAACGGTTTCTGATAGCCCTGCAGACATTGAAGCGATTGTAAAAGCAGGCGCTGATGGCTACTTGTTGAAAGACACTGAACCCGATGAGTTAATTGAACTGCTTAAGCAAGCACACAGCGGTGACAAGGCTTACAGCAGTGTGGTTGCTCGTTACCTAAATGATGCTGGAAGCCGCAATGATATCTTCGAACAACTGACTGAACGTGAAATGCAGATCCTTCAAGAAGTCGCGAAAGGTTACCGTAATAAGCAGATCGCCGATCACCTGTTTATTTCTGAATCGACAGTTAAGGTACATATGAAAAGCTTGTTGAAAAAGCTGCAAGTGCCTTCCCGTACCGCTGCAACGGTTCTGTATCTAGAACGCTATGGTGAAATGAAGTAGGGCTTGTTCCTTTGAGATAACACTATTTCAAGCCTGACTGTTTATACATTTTGTACATGTCTCGATAGTTTTAACGATGTTGAGAAAGTGACATTAAAAAAGGCGCTGAACTTATTAAGTTCAGCGCCTTTTTGTTTACGCATTTTATATTCAGTATTGGTGTTCGTTTGTTCTTCGTTCTTTGAGATTAGAAACTTAAGGCTTACGCCGACATTGGAACCAATACAAGCGTACCGAAGATAACCGTAATAAGACCACAGATTACGGGTACAGACGTACGTTTTACGACTTCAAATGGGCTGATTTTACCCATACCAGAAGTCGCTACGATTACGCCAGATACTGGTGAAATTGTACGACCTAGGTTCGATGCTTGAAGCATTGGGATGATTAGGAACGCTGGGTTCAAGCCCATTTTCGCCGCTAATGATGGAGCCAGTTCTACGAATGCATAGAAAGGTGCATTACCTGAACCTGTCGCAATTGCCGCAGCAACCGTTAGACCTGTGAGGATAAGCATCAATGCGATGCCGCCTGCGCCTGCAGATTCGGCAAGACCGATTAGGTTATCAATTGCACCGATAGACATTAGACCTTGAGCAAATACGCCCGCCGCAACCAACAGCATTACCACGCCTTTGAACGCGTCAGCCATGCCTTGGTAGCAAGAGTCTAGATCTTCTAGTGTTTTCTCGCCGTCAAACTTCTTAACAACGTAATCGATAACTGCGCCTACGAAGATAGAACCTACCACAATAGTGTAGATATCAAGTGAAAGCCCTGGAATCGTACGACCGTTGAATAGGAAAACGCCGATGATAGGTAGGAATGGAAGTGCAGCGTAGAAAGCCGGCGCCGTTGTTTCGATTTCAGAAACGTCTACTTTTTCCATTGGTGTGTTTTCTTTCTTATCTAGGTATTTGTTCCAGAAGAAAGCCGCACCCGCCATCACGATGATCGCACAGATAGAAACAGGCAGTACCGTTTGAACAGCAAACACATCAAGAGACATACCTGATTTTTCTGCCGCGATAACCACATCACCAGACGTTGGTGAAAGAATGATGGCTGCAGGTGACGCACAAACTGCAACTGCCGCTGGGCGAGAAATACCCATTGCCGTCATCATTGGGAATAGGGTTGCCATCAATAGCACACCAAGACCCGTTGCAGAACTTACTGCTAGAGACATCAGACACGCTACGATGTAAGCCGCAACAAGAAGTACATAGGGAGATTTGATCGCAGCAAGCGGTTTAGAGAACTGTTTCACTACCACGTTGTTAGCACCAATGTGCGTCATGTAAGAAGCAAAACCACAAAGAAGCATGATTTGCATGCCTAGGCCGCCCCCGCGGTACTGAAGCATGTATTTAACAAATTCTAGTGAGTCGGTAACCATGTTACCTGTTGAAGCTACCTTAGCTGGTAAGACTGTGTGACCAATAAGGCCGGTGATAAGAAGTAGGGCAAGGCCAGCAGTTAGTAATACACCCGCCGCTTTATAGCCTTTTACAATAAAGTAACCAACAGCAATAGTAATCACTAATCCGATCAAGAGCTCTAACATAGAAATCTCCACAAAGTTTAAAAAATATAAGAAAGTGTTTCAGAATATGACAATGAATGTACAGAAAACTGCACTGTGGCACGAGGCATAGTTGAGGTTGATATGATCTAAGACAAACATTTTTTCGATGTTAATTGTGGTTGTAAATTGTGAATAACTACTGTTGTTTAGATGTTAATAAACAAATTTTGTGGCTTGTCAGAATATAACTTGGATCACCTTTGATTGTTCTATTTGCATATGGTGGTGTTATTTTATAAATCGCGAGTATTTTTTTGTACTTTGGAAGGAAACGTGTAACGAAGTGGGTGTTTATCGGAGTAAAGAGGTGAGAATCTTAGCTTTTAAGCTTACTTACATTTAAAGATTACTTATGTTTAACGCCTACTTACTTCCCATAAGTAAGCGCTAAAACACAAGTTATAATAAGGCGATTCTTCAGCTTCTTCGTTTAACTCAGAACCTTCATTTAATACGACTTCGTCCTCGAGTACCACTTCTTCAACTTCTTCTGCGAATAGGGGCATAGAGAAAGCGATTAGAACTAAAGGTAGCTTTGGTAGGAATCGTGTGTATGAAATTGTATTTGCTAATGGGTGCGATGTTCGTGAGATAGTGTGTTTCGACATAATGGTTTTGTATATAAAGTGATTTAACACGACGAACTAAGTGTTAGTCTGATGAGTAGACAGTGATCGAATCGAACCGTTGGTATTGTCGGCGCAGGCTCCATCGCAATCGACTCCCAATTCATTTTTGGGGTCGGAATGGTATGCACGGATTGGATTAAGTGGAGGTGCTGATTGAATAAGCTCACTTCACTTACAGCGTCCTCAAGTTGTTTGGTATTCATCTACATTCCTGTCGACTGTTGTTCTTGTAATTTGGCGCTTAGTTTATGGTCAAAGCGCCAGAACAGTATTTAAATGAATGTGAATGATCTTTCGTGAGGTTACTTGATATTGGTTTAGGAATATTTGGGTAGGAAAGTTGGTTTTATGATTGAGTTAACAGCATAGAAACACAGAGAACAAGGCGCTCTCTGTGTTGGTCATTTTGCTATTATCGAAACTCGCTGATGAGCATTATCTCTGGCGTCTGGCGACCAAAGTGAATCGGTAATCGTTAGATGTGAAGTAGTTGCGGCTGTATTCAAATACTGTGTTGTTAGCTAGGTAACCACGAGTACGTTTTTCAATAATCGGTTGAGCAGGGTCAATACCTAACTGTTTAGCAACGTCTTCAGGCGGAAGAATCGGTACCAATTCCTGCTCACTTCGATCAATCACCATGCTTTTGGTGTTCTCAATAAAGTCGTATTTTGATGTCTGCATCACTTGATAGGTGAGATCTGGGAATAGAGCAACAGGTAACCAAGTTTCTTCAACCGTGATTGGATTGTTGTCTATGAAACGAACACGTTTTACGTAGAAAACCAATTCGCCTTCTTTGATATCTAAATGTTCAGACATCGCCAAAGAACACGGCTTCATTTCGAAGGCCAGAACTTCACTGTGTGTAACCACATCCAAATGCGCCCACTTTTCTTGAAAGCTCGACTGTTTGTAGATGTCGTAATTGATCTTGTTCTCTTTTACGTAAGTGCCGCTGCCTTGAACGCTTTCAAGCTCATCGTTTTCGATCAGTAGTTTCAGTGCTTGCCTAACCGTTACGCGGCTTACCGAGAATACTTCACGCAATTGCGCTTCCGTTGGGAGTGCTTCTCCAACTTTATATTCTCCAGAACTGATCTTTTCTCTTATTGCATCGGCGATTTGGCGATACATAGGGAGTCTTGCCATTTTTGCCTCATTTGTGCGCTAGGACAACTAGACTTTGATTAACAACCTGTACCTTAAATACGTAAATTTGCTCTATATAAGCTTCGCTTTAAAGGTTAGTGTGAGCATCGTATCGGCGTTTTGTAGTACATATAATACAAATTAAACGATACATAACAAGCTTTCTTAAAGGATTTACCAATACAGTTTAAATACAAATTAAATACAAATATGTATTGATGAGATCGTGATCACGGATTAAATGTCTTGAAGTTGTATTATTCATCTCGTCGACAGGGACGACTGTCGTACTAATCCGTGACTATGGGACAAAGGTTATGAAACTTACTACTCTAACGAATAAGTCGCTCGTAAATCTGCAAACTACGTTTAGCAGTCGAGAAGAAGCGATTTACGCACTTGCTGACCAACTGAATCAGCAAGGCAAACTGCACAACAAACAAGAGTATCTTGATGCAGTATTTGCTCGTGAAGAGCAAGGCCCGACAGCGCTTGGCGAAGGCCTAGCAGTACCGCACGGCAAGACTGACGCGGTTAAAGAAGCTGGTTTCGCTGTTGCAACATTGAAAGAAGACATGAAATGGAAAGGCCTAGATGAAGACGAAGATGTGAATCTTATCTTCCTAATTGCCATTCCAAATGCAGAAGCGGGTTCTACCCACATGCACCTGCTGACCGAACTGACAACCACATTGGTTGATGACGATGTTCGTGAAGCAGTATTAAAAGCAACAACCGCTGATGAAATCTTCGCGCTTCTTGATGGCGATAATCAGCAAGAAGAAAAACAAGACAACTTAGATACAAATGCGCCGACAATTGTATGTGTTACTGCTTGCCCTGCAGGCATTGCTCACACCTATATGGCTGCAGAATACCTTGAAAAAGCGGGCAAAAAGCTTGGCTACAAGGTTCATGTTGAAAAGCAGGGCGCAAATGGCATTGAAGATCGTTTGACGGCTGAGCAATTAAACAATGCTGTGGCGTGTGTTTTTGCTGCTGAAGTCGCGATTAAAGAAGTGGATCGTTTTAACGGAATCCCTCGTGTTGAAACGCCAGTTGCAGAACCGATTAAACACGGTGAACGCATTCTAAATGAAGCGATTGAAGAGTCGAAAAAAGGTAACGGTGCAGAGCGTACAGTGGCTACTGATGACAAACCGAAAAAACTGCCACTGAAAACTGAGCTTAAACAAGCGCTGCTTTCTGGTATTTCTTACGCAGTTCCTCTTATCGTTGCTGGTGGTACTGTTCTTGCGGTTGCTGTTCTTATCGCGCAAATTTTTGACCTGCAAGAGCTTTACGCAACAAAAGATTCTTGGCTGTGGATGTATCGTAAATTAGGTGGCGGCCTATTAGGTACATTAATGGTGCCAGTACTGGCAGCTTACACAGCATACTCATTAGCCGACAAACCGGCACTTGGTCCTGGTTTTGCTGCGGGTATTGCCGCAAACATCATTGGTTCTGGTTTCCTAGGCGGTGTTGTTGGTGGTTTGATTGCTGGTTACGTAATGCGTTGGGTAAAAGAGCATGTTCGCTTAGGCCCTGCATTTAACGGTTTCCTTACTTTCTACCTTTACCCTGTGATTGGTACTTTGGTAGCGGGTAGCTTGATGCTGTTTGTTATCGGTAAACCTGTTGCGTTCTTAAACCAAGGTTTAACGGACTGGTTGAACGGTATGTCAGGCACCAATGCGTTGTTATTGGGTGCAATTTTAGGTCTGTTTGTATCATTCGACCTAGGTGGTCCGGTAAACAAAGCTGCTTACGCATTCTGTTTAGGTGCAATGGCAAACGGTGTTTATGGTCCTTACGCAATCTTTGGCTCAGTAAAAATGGTATCGGCGTTCACGGTAACGGCTTCTACCATGATTGCTCCACGCTTATTCAAAGACTTTGAGATTGAAACCGGTAAATCTACATGGCTACTTGGTCTTGCGGGTATTACTGAAGGTGCAATCCCAATGGCGATTGAAGATCCAATCCGTGTAATCGGCTCATTCTTACTAGGCTCTGTAGTAACAGGTGCAATGGTGGGTGCGGCAGGTATTGGTCTATCCACTCCGGGCGCAGGTATCTTCTCTATTTTCTTGTTACACGATTCTGGTTTAGGCGCATTCTCTGCTGCTGCAATCTGGTTCGGTGCTGCGATTGTCGGGACAGTGATTTCAACCATTACTCTTCTGATGTGGCGTGGTCACGCGGTAAAAAAGGGTAAATTTGAAGCAAGTACTGCAACACAGAACTAACTGAATTTTGAGTTAGCTCCTAACTCACTGCGAAATCAATATATAAAAAATAACAAACAACTGGCTGCCCTAAATACCTGTGCTCCTAACGGTTTTATTCACACAGATTCTGGGCGTGGTTTTCTGCACCCTAAATTTAGTGGCAGCCAATTTTAACCCCTTGAAAAAATTTAATTTAGTCGTATTTGGGTTCGAACTTTAGTTTTACTCGAAGCGACACATTTAGGTAAATGATTATGACTACATCACGCGTACATATTACTCCTCACATGCACTGGGATCGTGAATGGTATTTCACAACAGAAGAGTCTCGTATTCTTCTTGTGAACAACATGGAAGAAATCATGAACCGTCTGGAGAGCGATCCAGAATACAAATACTACGTTCTAGATGGTCAAACCGCCGTTTTAGAAGACTACTTCGCAATCAAACCAGAAAACACAGAGCGCGTAAAAGCATTGGTTGAAGCGGGCAAGTTAATTATTGGCCCTTGGTATTCTCAAACCGACACAATGCAAGTTTCTGGTGAGTCAATTGTACGCAACATGATGTATGGTATTCGTGACTGTATGAAGTTTGGCGATGCAATGAAGATTGGTTACCTACCAGATTCATTCAGCATGAGCTCACAGCTGCCAATGATCTACAACGGCTTCGACATCACGCGTGCAATGTTCTGGCGTGGTTGTTCAGAGCGTCATGGCACCAACAAAACAGAATTCTTATGGCAGTCTAATGACGGCAGTGAAGTAACGGCACAAGTGCTTCCGCTGGGTTACGCGATTGGTAAATACCTTCCACAAGACGAAGAAGGCTTGCGTGCTCGTTTAGATAAGTACTTCCCAGTGCTAGAAAAGCCATCGGTGACTAAAGATATCTTGCTACCGAACGGCCACGACCAAATGCCGATTCAAAAAGACATCTTTGAAGTAATGGACAAGCTTCGCGAAATCTACCCAGATCGTGAATTCTCAATGAGCCGTTACGAAGAAGTGTTCGAGAAAGTAGAAGCGGCGCGCGACCAACTCGACACAATCAAAGGCGAGTTCAACGACGGTAAATACATGCGTGTTCACCGTACGATCTCTTCTACGCGTATGGACATCAAACTGATCCACGCAGAAATCGAAAACAAGATTGTAAACATCTTAGAACCGCTAGCGTCTATCGCTTGGACATTAGGTTTTGAATACCACCACGGTTTGATTGAGAAAATGTGGAAAGAGAGCATGAAGAACCACGCTCATGACTCTATTGGTTGCTGTTGTTCAGACAAGGTACACGCTGAAATCTTAAACCGTTACATCCTTGCTGACGACATGGCGACCAACCTGATTCACTTCTACAAGCGTAAGATTGTTGACCACATGCCAGATCGCGAAGGTTGCGACAAACTGGCGATGTTCAACCTTTCTCCATACGAGCGTGAAGAAGTGGTTAACACCACTATCACTATCCGTGCTCAAGAGTTCTCTATCTTTGATGAAAACGAAAACCCAGTTGAATACTTCATCCAAGACAAGCGCCAAATCGACCCAGGTAAAGTAGACCGTCAAATCGTTCACTACGGCAACTACGACCCTTTCATGGAGTTTGATATTCAAATCAAACGCACTGTACCAGCGATGGGTTTCACCACGTTACACATCCAAGGTAATGAGAAGGGCGCAGTTAAAGTCGCAGAGCAGAAAGACTACTTGCTAGAGAACAAATACTACCGAATTAATGTAAACGACAACGGTACTCTGACTATTTTCGATAAAGAGACAGAGCAAGTATTCGACCAAGCACTTCGTTTAGAAGATGGTTCTGATGACGGCGATGAGTACGATTACTCTCCATCTCGTCAAGAGTGGCTGTTGTACTCTGATGAATTCCCGGTAGAAACATCAATTGACCACCAAGGTTTCCAATCGGTAGCAAACATCGCTTTCCGCATGAACGTGCCAGCAAACCTTACAGAGCGTGAAGAACGCACGGGTCAAAATGGATTCGTTGAAGCGCAATGCCAAGTGGTATTGAAGCAAGGTTCTCGCCGCATTGAAGTACGTATGGAACTAGACAACCAAGCTGACGACCACCGTGTACGTGTCTTAGTACCAACGCCATTCGTTTCTGAAACTGTGGTTGCAGACAACCAGTTCGGTTGTATTACTCGACCAACCAATGACCCTGCTATGGCGGTTTGGGAAGAAGAGAAGTGGAAAGAAGCACCGGTTCCGGTTTACCAACTGATGAACTTCGCTGCATTAGAAAACGGCAAAGCGGGCATGGCGATTATGTCGAATGGTCTACGTGAATTTGAGGTGATTGCATCTCAAGGTGACGAAAACCGAGATACCTTCGCACTGACACTGTTCCGTGGTATCGGCGTGTTGGGTAAAGAAGAGCTATTGCTTCGTCCGGGCCGTCCATCAGGCATCAAGATTCCGACACCAGATTCGCAAGTGCGCGGTAAGTTAGTGTGTGAATTCACGTTGTGCGGTTTCTCTGGTAACCATATTGACGCGAACATCATGGCGCAAGCACGTGACAATGTCACTCAAATCGAATGCTACAACAAGATCCCTTACAACGCGATGAAGCTCAACGTGGGTGAGCAGAACCTACCTATGAGTTTTAGCCTTCTGTCTAAGCAACAATCAGGCGCGGTGTTGAGTGTGCTGAAGAAAGCGGAAGACGAAGATGCACTGATCATGCGTGTCTACAACCCGGCAGAATCGGGTTCAGTATCGGATTCAATCTCTTTTACTCAAGCGGTTTCAAGCTGGAAAGAGACAAGCATGGACGAGCGCGTACGCGAAGGTGATGTAGCATCTGAAGAGTTCGGCCAGATAGCACCTTGCCAAGCAAAAACATTCCAAATCAAATTCTAATTTCGATAACCCGCTCACCTTGGTGGGCGGGAATGGTGAACGACAATGAAAATTGTAATTGCCCCTGATTCATTTAAAGAATCACTCGACGCTCATCAAGTTGCGTCTTGCATTGAGCGTGGATTTGCCGATGTTTTCCCTTACGCAGAGTTTGTGAAAATGCCACTCGCCGATGGCGGAGAAGGCACGGTAGACGTGTTGCTAGAGGCGCTCAATGGTAAGAAGCAACGGCTGCACACGACGGATCCAATCGGGCGTGAATGTACGGCTTATTGGGCTTCGTTGGAACAGACTGTTGATGGCGCCAACGTAAAAACTGCCTTGGTGGAATTTGCTCAAGCATCGGGTTTAGACCTATTAACCGTAGAAGAAAGAGCACCGTTAACCGCATCTTCGTTTGGTACTGGGCTATTGATCAAAGATGCACTAGATCAAGGTGTTGAACAAATCATTATTGGTTTGGGCGGCAGCGCAACCAATGATGCAGGTGCTGGCATCTTACAAGCGTTGGGAGGCAAGTTATTAGACAAGCAAGGCAACGAGCTATCTGGTGGCGGCGCCGAATTAAGCCGGTTAGCAAGCATCGATCTTGAAGGACTGCACCCTAGATGCAAAGAAGTGACGTTCGTGGTCGCGTGTGATGTGAATAATCCATTATGTGGCGAAAGCGGAGCCAGTACTGTGTTTGGTCCGCAAAAAGGCGCATCAAAAGCTCAAGTTGAACAACTTGATACTGCGATCGGGCACTTTGCCGATATCGCTCAAGCACATACGGGTACTAATCATCGCGACACAGCTGGATTTGGTGCTGCTGGTGGTACACCTCTGGGGTTAAGTCTTGCATTCAATATCCAAATTAAAGCGGGTATTGAGATGGTATTAGATGCCTTGGATGCAGATAAGGTTCTTGAAGGTGCTTCACTGGTCGTGACCGGAGAGGGGCAGATGGACAACCAAACCCTGCAAGGTAAAACACCTTTCGGTATCGCTCAGCGAGCTCAAAAGTTGAGTATTCCAACGATAGGAATTGCGGGCTCTTTGGGGCAAGACGTTGAAAAACTTTACGGCTCAATGTCTAGCTTATTTGGAACCGTACGTTCACCTCAGTCTTTAGACCAAGTTTTATCAGAAGCGAATCAAAACCTGACTCGCACTGCCCGTAATATCGCCGCCACGCTCAAGCTTGGTAGCCAGATTTTTAATGAGAAGTAATTATGTCTCTATTTAAACTCGACAACGTTATTCAAAACTACGCATGGGGAAGCAAAGACTCCATTAACCAATTGTTTGGTATTGTGAACCCAAACCAGGAACCTCAAGCAGAAATTTGGATGGGTGCTCATCCAAATGGTTGTTCAAAGGTAGGCGATACCGGTGAATCGCTTTCTCACATGATTGATGAAAACAAAATCGATGTCTTAGGCGGATACACGGCGGCTCGTTTCGGTGAATTGCCTTTCTTGTTTAAGGTGTTGGCCGCTGAAACACCGTTATCGATTCAGGTTCACCCGAACAAGCGAAAATCAGAATTAGGTTTTGAGCGTGAGAATGCACTTGGTATCCCTTTGAATGCGTCTAATCGCAACTACAAAGATCCAAACCATAAACCTGAGTTGGTTTATGCGTTGACCTTCTACAAAGCGATGAATGGCTTTCGTCCAATCGACGACATTATTGCCTTGTTCGAAGAAGCGGATATTCCTTCATTAGCGATTGAGCTTAATGTACTAAAAGCCAATGCCGACAGTGATTCTTTGAAGTCGTTCTTTAGCGCCATTATGTCTCTTGAAGGTGACCGCAAAGCGTCTGCGCTTAATGAGCTTTATGCTGCACATGCGCGACCAGCCAAAACGGTCATGGGGCGTGAAGCTCTTCAATACAGCATCGAATTCAAACAGCATTATCCAGGTGATATTGGCTTATTTGCGCCATTAATGCTTAACACGGTTGAGCTGGCGCCCGGTGAAGCGATGTTCCTGTTCGCAGAAACCCCACATGCTTATGTTCAAGGTACGGGTTTAGAGATTATGGCAAACTCAGACAATGTGCTGCGTGCCGGTCTCACTCCCAAATATATCGATGTCCCTGAGCTTATCGACAACACAATCTTTGAGCCGATTAAGCCAGAAGATATCCGCCTTAAGCCTGTATTGAAAGAGGGCAAGATGAGTTATCCGATTCCAGTGGATGACTTTGGCTTTGATATCTTGTCTGCGACTGATGAGAGCAAGTCACAGTATCTACGTAGCGCGGAGATCTTGTTCTGTGTGGAAGGAGAGGCGACCGTCACTTCAGAAGGGCGGTCAGTTTCTCTTAAGCCCGGAGAATCGGTCTTTGTAAGTAGTAATTCAAGTGTTTACCAATATCAAGGGAATGGCATTTTGGCTCGTGCTTTTAACTAGTGCCCCCGTGCTAGCGATCAGCAAAAGAAATGTCAGAGTGCCACTGTAAAGTGGTACTCAATATTGGATTGATGGTTGTTACCTATCTGTCTTTGACAGTCATGATTATTGACCATACCCGCTACTCTGGCGGGTTTTTTCATTATTAGAATGAGCAGATATAAGCTTGTAGAAAAGACAAACCCTGCGATCAGAGCAGGGCTTTTTATTGAATTAGTACTGAGTGACTGGTTAGGCAATGTGCGTCATTTTATTAAGCACAAAGGTTTCAATACAACCTTCAGTCGCAGCCATGTAGTCAGCGATGTGTTGGCTCGCTAAGTGTTTCTCTAGATGAACTTCAGACTCCCAGTTCTCATGAAAAACGAAGTGAGCAGGGTTACTGTTATCTTGGTGCAGATCGTAGTTAATACAGCCGTCTTCAACACGGGTTTTATCGATCAATTTAATCATCTCAGCTTTTACAAGCTCAGTTTTGTCTTCTTTAGAGACGATCGTTGCAATAATAGTCAGTTTGCTCATTTTCAATTCCTTCGCTTTAAACTCGGTAAGTTTAAGTAATATAAGTATAAATTCAGAATGAAGAAAGAGTTCTGAAATCCAATAACTATGGTTCTTACCATCCACAATTCAAACTCGAGAGCATAGGGCCAGAGCCGAGTAGGTTATGCTTATTAAAAAAAGCCCTCATAGCAATATGAGGGCTTTTGAATAAGAATCAAACTGTGTTGTTACTGGGGTGTTAAGCGTACTGTTTTACCTTAAGCGTATTGCTCAACCGTCATTGCCCAATTTTTCTTCTGTTGTTCGAAATTCATTTTGATTTGCTGATAACGAACCTTAAGAACAGAGTGTTCGTACTTCTTCACAACGTCTTCGCGCTTGCTTTCAAGTAGCTGTTTTTTAACTTCGTAATATTCGTTCATGTTTGATACTAGAGCATCAAACTCTTGTTGAAGCTTCTCTGCGATTTGTTGCTTGTCGGCACGATGCATGATTTTTTGCTGGGTGCGTTTAAGTAACATTGACGCTTCAGCTTTCTCAATACGAGCTTGAGGGGTTTTCTTAAGCTTACTTGCCAGTCCCATCAACGAAGCACTCTTAATCAACCATTTTGTTGGATCGTATTGCCACCAGTAGATGCCGTTACGGTAGTCGTTCTCAAAGATGTGGTGGAAGTTGTGGTAGCCTTCGCCGAAAGTGAGTACTGCTAACACACCGTTATCACGCGCTGTGTTTTTGTCAGTAAAAGGTTGGCTACCCCAGATGTGAGCAAGAGAGTTAATAAAGAATGTTGTGTGGTGGTTAAGTACCAAACGAACTGCACCTACGATTAACAACATGCCAATCACGTCACCGTAAATCACGCCTAAAGCGATAGGAACACCGAAATTCATTAGTAATGCTAACAGAACATAGTGCTTGTGCTGCCACATAACAATCTTATCTTTTTTAAGGTCACGGCAGTTTTCGTAGTTTTCGTACATTGAGGTGCTGTAATTACGAATCATCCAGCCAATGTGTGAGTACCAAAATCCACGTTTTGCAGAGTATGGGTCTTTGTCGTTGTTATCGACATGCTTGTGGTGAACACGGTGATCAGAAGACCAGTGTAGCGCGCTGTTCTGCAGGGCAAATGCACCACCTAATGCAAACAGGAATCTTAGGCTTGAATGCGCTTCAAACGCTTTATGTGACCATAAGCGGTGATAACCTGTCGTGATTGAAAGGTTACAGAACGTAAAGCAGATTGCTAGCCATATCCAGTGCTCCATGCCATAGCCAAAAAAGTAGCCATAAACGGGAGCCGCTACAACAGCAAGCAGCATACTAAAAGAGAACACAAAAATATTGAGCCAGATTAATGGCGGCTTTTTTGTAGATTGTTTGTCGGCACTATTCATTAGCAAATTTCCATTGGGCTTACATCTGTGCGCTAGAATATCAGCGTACACGTGTAAGTCAATATTGAAAGTGTAAACGTGTATTAGTATGTTTTGCTTAAATATTGTATAAAGGTAGTGTGAAATGTAGTAGCAAGTCATAAATGGAAGTACTAAGGGCTAATAAATGGAAATTAAGGTAGCTGAATATAAAGATTATGAGCGGATTGCCCAATTACACGCGGATAGCTGGAAGCTATATTACCGTGGCATTCTTGCTGATGATTACCTAGAACATGATGTTTTGGAGGACAGATCTGTTATTTGGCAGACTCGTTTGATTAATCCTCCTTTCAACCAACATGTTTTATTGCTTGAGGAAGGCGGTTTACTGGTTGGTTTTGTCTGCGCGTTCGGTAATCACAACTTTGAGCGTGGTACGTTCATCGATGCGTTACATGTAGATAATAATTATCGTGGACGAGGTGTAGGCAAGCGTCTGTTGTCTGAATTGTCGAAGTGGTTGCAGCAATACTATTCGGACTCAGGGCTTTACCTAGAGGTGATGTCTGAGAACCACCAAGCGATTGCTTTTTATCAGGCGATTGGTGGCAAAGAAGAACTAGAGCAAGTTTGGAACGCACCATGTGGCAGCCAAGTGAATGAAAAAGTGATTTCTTGGAGCTCTCCCGTTGAACTTGAACAGAAAACAGCGAGCGTTGTGTATTCTTAGTAGATTCTTGTTGAGTACTGGTTGTTTGCTGAGTAGCAGGTTCTTAACGAAGCTATTTTAAAGCACAAGAACAAAGACAAAAGCCCCGAGCATTCAATTGTTCGGGTCTTTTTTGATTGGATTAATGGTCGTTATAATGAATCGCTAAGGCGCGTGAAATACTGGGCTATTAATCACTCCATGTGATCTTATTTCTACCGCTCTTCTTCGAAATGTAGAGTGCTTGATCGGCATCGTCGATAAGTTGTTCGACAGAACCGAGGGCTTGAGGTGCATGTTTTACACCGATTGAAATCGTTACTTCTAACCTAAGGCGAGAAGGGGATTCTAAAAGGGAATTAACGAGCGATTCAATTGAAGCCTCAGTTTCTCCTTGGACCATCACCAAAAACTCTTCACCGCCGTATCGAAAGCAGTTACTGCTGGTTGGTAGCCTTTTTTGAATCTCATCGGCCAGTTCTTTGATCACCATATCACCCATTTGGTGGCCGTAGGTGTCGTTAATCGATTTGAAATGATCAATATCTATCATGAGCGATGTAATGGATCGCTGACGGTCTATGCTCGGTTCTATCACCTGATGAAGATAAAGGCGGTTGTAGCAGCCCGTTAGTGCGTCTTGATAGGAAAGGGCCTCGAACATATTAGATTGCTTGCGAAGCTGAATCGCTTGTTTGCGGAGTTGCTCGGATTGAGCGAAACGTTTGTGTACTTCCAGGTCACGTCTAACACAGGCCGCTGAGATTAGGATGTAAGCCGAGATATAAACGGAAATTGTTTCTATTTCATGCTCTGGCTCCGCTTCATAAAGCAGTGGCGCAAGGCCGATGAGATAAGCCAAAAAGATAAACGACAGCGTAGATATACTGTATCTGGCTGACAATCTTGAAAACGTACCAATGTAGATCATCACTAAAATGATGCCACCTTGGTAATCGAAGTTGTTCAGCTCGATGGCTAGTCGACCGATATAGACCAAGAAAAGTGAGCTAATTACAAGGAAGGCACTTTCTACGAGTTCCAAAACGTTGGGTTTGTTTGTAATACAGTATCTGGCGGCGGCCATCATCAATAAAAAAAGTATGACTCTGAAAATGATAGGCGTAATGCACTCGCTACCAAAGTGGATGTAGTCGGTGACGATAAAAGCACAGAATATTGAGATAGGGATGTAGATGAAATTTATGTACGGCAAATAAATTTCATTATCGAAATAGGTTTTAAATCTTTGATTCTTGAACCCAGAATAAGAGCGCATTGAGAAATTAGCCGAGATTGATACACAATAATTTGCGTAGTATGTCACAGTCTTTGGGATTGTAAACGACCATTTCTATAGATTTGTCAGTATGTTAGCTAGATCAACAAACGGTAGCGGGCAATATTCACGCTCTATTATCGATAGAGCGTGAATATCTAGAGGCTGGTGTAAGAGTGGTAAACAGAAATTAAAGCAGATTATAAAAACTAATCGCGATTAACGCTTGTTCTTCAGGTAACGCTTACGACGCTCTTCTTTTTTCTTAATCTGTTGTTCCGCTTTCAGCGCAGCCGCTTCTTCAACTTCGATCAGCTCTTGTGTGATCATTTCTGGCAACTCAAGCGTTACCTTACCTAAAGTGCCATTACGCAATTCGTGAAGCAGGATTTCTGAACATTTGTGAATGTCGATATGACCACCGGCACGAAGTGCACCACGCTTACGGCCAATCGCTTCCATCAGTTCGATGTCAGACTCAGGCAGCTCTTCAATTTGGTAGCGCTCTTGCAAAAGGTTAGGGTACTGTTTTGCTAGGTACTCTACTGTGTAAAATGCCACTTCATCGTATTCCATTGCTGTATCTTTTACAGCACCTGTTGCAGCCAAGCGGAAGCCACTGTGTGGGTTTTCTACTTTAGGCCAAAGGATTCCTGGAGTATCTGAAAGGATCACGCCATTTTGCAGATTGATACGTTGTTGGCGACGAGTTACCGCAGGTTGGTTACCAGTAACCGCAATCGTACGTCCAGCCAAGCAGTTGATGATGGTCGATTTACCCACGTTCGGGATGCCCATGATCATTGTACGAATGTTTTTGCCCATCTGTTCACGGTGCGGTGCCAGTTTACGTACCAGCTCCATAACGTGGTTAACTTCTTCTTTTACGCTAGTCGTAATCGCAATCGCTTTAACGCCTTGCTCCTTCTCGAAGTGCTCAATCCAACGTTGAGTCAGTTCAGGATCTGCAAGGTCACGCTTGTTCAGCACTTTTACACAAGGCTTATCGCCGCGCAGTGAAGAGATCATTGGGTTTTCACTACTGAACGGGATACGAGCGTCCAGTACTTCGATGATCACATCAACTTGTGGGATAACTTCTTCGATTTCTTTGCGGGCTTTATGCATGTGACCCGGAAACCATTGAATTTTGCTTGCAACCATTTGTATTTATTACCTTTTGTTTTTATGGTTAGGCTGGTGGGGTACCAAGTGGGGTACCAAGTGATGAAATTCGATTTTGGGGTACCAAAGGCACAATCCAAATCACCCATAGCCACATCAGCAATTAATGTGACGATATTAACATTTTCTACTGCATGCGAATAGTTGGGATATCTTATATAGATTTATTACCACCTTGAACCAATACCTTTAAATGTGTTGTAGCTATCGTTAATGATCTTTTCCAGTAGAGTGTTTCGGTGACAACCTTGCTCATTTGCCATTTCATCTAACTTAGATTTAACGTCTGTACTCATTACGACACTATATGCCTTTCGACCTTCCAGCTTATCGCGGTGCTTCTTTTGGCTCCAGGCTCTTTTCATTTTGATGATGAGAAGTTGCTTATCAGCAGGGGACACATTCCAATTATCAAACTGGTATATCGCTAAGTTGAGACGTTCGGCCAAGATTCGTGATTTAGGATCTAAGGTGTTAGTAACACTACTTTGAATATCTTGGTGGTTGTCGATGTAATTAATCAACCACTCAACTTGCCTAACATCTTTTGTTCTCACCCAATTGAAACTTTCAATACTGGCAAGGTATGACCATTTCCTTTCCAGGTTTGCACTTAGTTTTGATTTTTCGTGTTTTAGTGCCTGGTGTCTCAAGAAAAAGCGATGAATTATATCGTACCTAAGGGCTGTGGATGATGTTTGATGAGGAAATTTGTACTCATTATAGGGAATAAAAGATGAGAAATATGGAGTAACCGGACGAGATTGATCTTGATGAGGCGGATCAATTGTAAACTCACGTATTTTCATCCAGATCCAATAACACTGTCTGTCATCTTTTGGATCGAGCCAATCAAGTTCTCTACTATCGAGTCTCATTTCTTCTATTTCTTGTAATATAGAATCTATGAAACCATGTAGTTCCTTATTTGTCGTATGGAGATTGTTTTCGTCGAATATCCATTGGTATATTTGTGTGAGATATTCCTTCTTAGTGATGGGTTCGCGTACTTTTAGAATGTCAATCTCTAACTCATCTACGATTTTTCTCCAAACTAGTGGGTACTCGTGTTCTTCAAGGTTATTGAAAATTGATTTATCTTGTATCATAGTTTTACTGTGTCAATCTTTGGTAGTGATTTAAGTTGCGTTAATTGTATTTCTTAATGTGATTTTTAGGTAGTTGTTTGAGTCACATTTTTGTATATTTTAATGTTTTATTTATTAAGTGTTAATGTATATTAATCTATTTATATCAGTATCTTATGCCTCATTTACTTATTTGTTTGTATTTAACATTTTGGATCTTTTCGATGATATTTTTCCTGTAAGCATCCAAATACCTTCTCGTACTGTTGGCTGGGAAGAATCACTGGTGGACGAGTTCTTAATGAGAAAGGTGAGCCAAAGCAACTTCAAGCGAGAGCAGGCTGAAATGAAAAACAGCCCACACTACGTAGCCCCTGAAAAGCGAGTCAATCCTTTCGCTTCGTATTGAAGCAAAAAAAAGGAGCGTTACGCTCCCTTTCTAATAATCGACAAGCTACAAGCCTAAGGCTTTCGCTGTCTGTTTGTATTCTTGCTCTATTTGAGATTCCACTAATTCTCGCCTTGCCTCAATAGGCGCTCTATCAGAGATGTTCTGAGCGCGTGATTCAACTTGTTTTAGTTGGTTCTCTTTCCACTGGTTGAGGGATTGTTGAATCTGCTGTGGCGTAAGAGTGGCTTTAATCGATTTGATACTGAGCGCACCAATAGCGCTGCCAGCACTTACGTTCATTGAGATGGTTAAAGCCGTGATTGTGATGATTTTAGTAATGATTGATTTCATGATAATTCTCCAATTGAGATGTATGTGTTAGTTAGGTAAAACTCAACGAAGTGACGACAAGTGAGATAAACGCAAATAGCCTAGATATGGGGTTTTTCTTGTATAATATGCGTTTCAGATAAGGTGGTTTTGACATGACCATACTAAGGGGGCGGCCGCCCCCCTTAACATTGTTCGTCTTAGCTAGAGACGTTTAATGGCGCAATCAATCGTAAAGTACAGTTCTGCCTTGCACACTAACCTAATGGAGTTGGAGTAAGGTTAGTGCCCCATGCTTTACACTGATTGCGCTATGGCACAACGGAACATGAAAGGGAGTAAGTACCCTGTAGATCCATTGAATTTTTGAAACAGAGGTAAGGTATCACTGCGTGCGTCACTATCTGTCCGATGCAATCAATTGAGTGACATTGTCTAGTTGTCGTATTGAGCGCTTAGGCTCTGATTTGAGTTGATACTGCTGTAATTGAAAGTCTGACGGGTAATCAAAATAGAAGGTCAGCACTTTCAGCTTAGCAATACAGGTTAAAGGAAGGTCGTCGTAATCGTTGAGTGTATTTTGATAGACTAGATAAAGCTCACTTACGGTAGTCGTAATACCAACAGGTGAAACTTGCTCTATCTGCTCACCGGATTTAAGGGTAAGCGTGATTTGTTTTTGATGAGCCAGTGCTACCGAAATGGGCTCGAATAAATCCCCTAGCGTTGTTGGTGTGTTTAGTTCATTAATCACTGCATGTGTTTTGTTTGTGTCTCCTCGTGGTGGTTTCATTCCTGCATAGGAGCGTGGCTGAGCTCGCAACAGACTGAATGCAAAATCAATGGCGTACTTTAAGGATGGTGGGAGTTGCCGACTAATGGTCGCTTTGGCGAGCTGTAGCAGGACAAGCTCTCTCGCGCCTAAGGTTGGTTGGCTATACATTCCGCGACTGTAACCAAAAGGTTTACTTCGAGTGTCTTTATCGACATCAAAATAATCAACGATAACATCGAGATTACGCTGTATGCTTCTGATGCCTCGATACATCCCTGCATCCACTAACTCAGCCTGAAGCTGCTTAGCCGTCACCTTTCGACCCTGTGGTATACGTCGATACAACTCAAACACCAGTGATAATTGCTCTGTGGTACTGGCTTTATCCCTTGTTGTCATGGTTAGGTCGCTGCTGGTGGTTGCTTGATAGAGTGACAATTATCCTAACGATGGGTGCGTCACTATCTGACCGATGGCGTCTTTAGCTTATCGATATTTTAATCTCGTCATAGGCTCCCATTTGCAAGTAAGCGAGAAAGTTGCTTTCCCAGAGAGAGTAGAACTCCACAATGGATTTATCTTGGCAGCTTTGCCATCCCATAGGGGCAATGAACGCTTGCCCGTTAGCAATATCAAAATCCACATTACGCTCTAGCTCTGGGTAAACGTTACCCATGTAAGCAAAGTCAGTAAGGTATTGGATTTGATACTGGCTCTCCTGTTCTTTCAGCAACATGATTTCTACCGGGTGATAGCCACCAGCGTCAGCACTGTAAGTGGCATCTCGAAAGTTAATGGTGAGGCTTTCACATTCCCTCTTGGTTGGGTTCTGTTTCCAGAAAGTCTCTATCTTGCTTTTCAACAAGCTTTTGAGTTTTTGAGATACGGGTGAGTATGGCGCTGTGATGGTCAGTGTTTGTGGTTTCATGGTTTTTCCCTTTCAATAGTTATCTATTCGGTTGGATGATATGTATCTGAGATTGGTTTGAATCGAATGTGGTTGGGATGGTTGAAGTAAGAAAGAAGCAACTACTGGAATCGACTGACGATAGTGAGTGTCTGTGTATCGAACTGTGATGCCTTTAGGTGTTTGGTGAATGCCTTGAGCCAGCTGATGAAGAGCGAATGCACCTCAGGCCTGTTGAGCTCGCATCGTTGAATGTCTGGTTGATAGAACCATTGGTGTTTGAAGTTAAAATATAGAGATACTTCAACGCTCTCAGCTTCTGGTGTTGGGTAATCAAAAGAAGCGATGAATCGCACCTCCCAAGGTTCATTAGGATTAGCTCGTTCAAGCTGTACCTCTATGGGTTGTATCCCGTTTCGGTTGCTGTAGAAGCTTGCGACCTTAAGGTTAAGCGCCACTCGTTTTGTTTCTGTGGGAATGTCATATTGCTCAATCAATAGATCAACCAGCTGGTGGAATAGGTCGAGTTTGAAATTACGCTTGATAACACGATTCATAGCCAGCCTCTCTCAGCAAAAGACACACAATCACTGCCCACCACAATGTGGTCAAGTACCCGTACATCAACGAGCGCTAAAGCATCCTTTAAACGCTCTGTAATGCGTCTATCTGCTTGTGAGGGGGTTGCATCACCCGATGGGTGGTTATGAGCGAAAATCACCGCTGAGGCGTTTCTCTCAAGCACCAGCTTCACCACTTCTCGTGGATACACTGAAGCGCTGTCAATCGTGCCAAAGAACAACTCATTAAATTCAATCAATTGATGTTGGTTATTAAGCAACATCACCCCAAAGACTTCTCTCTCATATTCTCCTAGCTTGCAGCGTAGAAAGGCTTTCGTGTCATTCGGACGAGTAAAAGCATCCCCACTCACTAAGCGGCTCTCTAGTATCTCGACGGCTTTCTCTAATATCTGGTGCTCTGTGACGGGAGCGCTGAAGGTATATAGCGTTTCCATATCTTCTCCTTGTATCAATAAACGGAATACTCAAGGGGATGATATGGATGTGAAAAACTTTCCAATCGAATTTGAATGAGACCGACTGAGACCAGTTGAGATAAAAAATACGCAACAACGTCTTTGTTTGAGTGAAACCAACAAAGGCAATGGTCATGAATTCAAACCATTCGAACACCGAACATCCCAATCGCTTGATGAGACTAAAAGAAGTGATTCATACCAGTGGCTGGCGCTCTCAAGGCATCCAAAACTGGATACAAGAACGAGGCGAAAGGCTGGCAATACAAGTAGTGGAAAAAGAAAAAAGGAAGAAACGCTATGGAAGATAAAATGATGAACAATGAGGCAGATTTGAAGCGATTAGAGGATGGGTTTTATCGTGATTATCAAGTCGATATTGACCATGGCCATCTTTCTTTGGCTTCGCTTGAGATTTTATCTCGTGCATATCAAAACGCTTTGATGCGCTTTGGCTGCTGTTATGTCTTTCGATTCCGGCTGCGAATACCAGAGGAGCAGGACGAACAAGAAAAAACGATAATCAACCAGTGGTTCTACCGTCTGTGCCATTACCGGGATAATGACAACATTAATGTGATTTGGAAAAGGGAGGTGAGTCAAACGGGCTGTATAAGTTACCGTATGACTCTTTTCCTTGATACATCTAACTGCCCACTGTTTACCAAGGAGTTCAAGCTAAGAAAACGGCTTACAAAAGACATCAAAAACTCGTGGGCAAAAACAACAGGAATCCACAAGCATGACATCAATAAGCTTTGTCTTTTCTTGAATCACCCACTTGTTGAGTTGAACAAAGAGCACGATGATTACCGTTACCAGTGTGGTTTACTTTTCTATGTATTGAGTCGACAGGCCAGAGTCAACACAACGGGTCATGATGTGAAAAACACATTAGGTTCGTTCATCAGTAAATCCAAAAAGGTCCAAAAGAAAACCGCCAACACCAAAACTAAGGAGAGTCGTGATGGACAATAAGCTATTTTTCTCCAGCGCTCGAACGGGAAATCCCAAGCGTGATAAATGGCAAACGCCACCCGCTGTGTTTGAGAAACTCAACGAAGAGTTTCATTTTACGCTTGATGCAACGGCTGAGCCTGAAACAGCACTGTGTGACCATTACTTTACGATGGATGATGATGCGCTTACTCAAGACTGGAGTAATCAAACGGTTTACTGCAATCCACCTTATTCCAAGCTCAAAGACTTTGCCAAGAAAGCACAAGAGGAAGCGGATAAAGGGGCAACCGTCGTAATGTTGGTCCCTGCTAGAACGGACACAAAAGCCTTCCATGACCATTTAAGCCATGGAGAGGTGCGTCTGATTAAGGGGCGACTCAAGTTCTTGCAGGATGGGGAGGAGCAGGATGCAGCGCCGTTCCCAAGTATGGTGTGTGTCATGGGGAAAGGGGTAGAACACAAAATAGGAACCACCACTCAAGACAAGCTTAAGTTAGACACCGAGTAAGTCATTTTTCACATAGCGCTTTTATTTCATGAGATTAATCTGCTTAAAAGAAGTAATAGAGAGGATTCAGCTGAGCAAATCGACCATCTAATAAGTGATGGCTAATGGGGGCACACAACGTGTCACTCGGTGAACGAGCATCCGGATGGGGGGAGCACGAACTGGATGAATAGATTGATAGTCGAGCGTAACAATGATGCGAGCCAGTAGCGAAAGCTGCTGGCGTTATGCCCATATCGCTCCAAACCATCATGTTTCAACACAGAAACCCAGTTAGAACGTCAACAGAGTGGTTGCACATTATTCAATGTGGAATGTGCACCTTGCTAGCTCGTCGAGTATTAGAGTTGCTTTCCATATTGATGCAAAGGCTACATCATCTTCTGAAAATAAAAAATACACATTTATCCCTATTGTATAGAGAGCTTCTGTTTCGACAAGGGGTTCTACCTAACAGGCATGACTGAAGCGATTCGGTTGTGTCTGTTAGATTAAGAGAGCAGAGAAGACTGGGTAGGATTTATAATGCATAGAGGAGCATGACCATGCGACATCATTATAAATCTTTTTCTTATCTCTTTTTTCTATCAAATTCATTCTAATCAATTAAGAGTCCTAAAGACTCTTATGTTTATCAATATCAATCAGTTACAAATCCATTTCAGACAAAAATACTCCACCACCTCTTCTATTGAGACAAAGCATCCATTTCAATTTTAAGAGGAAAGACACCATGATTTTTTCAACTGAGTTCTACGATAAAGAACCAACACATTACAGTGCTACTGAATACAAAGGATTACCAATTGACGCAGCGTCAGTGCCACATTTTTCTCGTTCACTCTCATTGATTCATAACCTCTACTCCAAATGGTGTGTCAATGATGTTCCGTTTTCAACAGTTAGCTTTAACTTAATGGTAAAACCTCAGTTTGCTAAACAAGCATTAGAATGCCTATTTATAAAGGTACAAGATGTGTATGCACAACATTGCAATCACAAAGATAAAGCAATAGCGATGATATGCAGTAGTGATGATGAGCATAAGGGGTACTTTTGGGTTAAAAGTGATGTCTTTGAGTCTCATGAAAATCCCGAGAGCGGTGATATGTTTGCTCGTGGAACGTTGGTCGAGTTACTTAATGAATGTATGACTCAAGTAACAAGGTCATTCCAGGGCTCCGTTGGGGGAATGTTTGGTGGCTTAGCTCGAGATGAATATGACATTGAATATAATAATGAAACACTGTCAGAAAAGTTCCATGATGATGACAGAGCAATGCTATTTCAAAACCTAAGCTACCTTGCACCAGTTAGAGATGTTGAGTTTCCTGAGACTTACTTATTTCAGGTGCGTTATGGGTATAATCCTGTATCAAGTGGTAAATGACCGAACTCGGATCATAAGTGCGTTGTCAGCTACCAAGAACAAATATACGGCGCCGTTATTTCGAGTTCGTTACGGATTTACGCCAATAGTTCGCAGGAAGGCGTTTGATTAACGACGCACACAGGTCGGTAAAGAGATAGGCCAAAAATTAAGAATTACAGTGCCTTTCGTATTGCAGGGCCTAGTCTGGATATCCAGACTAGGCCCTATTTATGCAATTTAAGGGCTTTTCTTAATAATATATCTTTCAAAGCGCGAGGAAACGAATTTCTCCATACTTGCTGTTATAGCTCTGACCACCATAGATTCTCTTGTGGGTCAAAGACATCAGGCCAACCCACAACGGAGGTGATGTTTTGGTCTGAGTCAATCTCAACTTCAAAAATCATGTGTGGCTCTATTCCCGTAACCGAGGATTGAAGTCTGAAATCACAAATGAATGCATTCGGTTTGCCGCTTTGTGAATCTGCGATGATTGGCTGTTGACTCATTTGAGCGATAGCACCTGCCTTAGGTATGTGGGTGTCAAGTTGATTCTTGGTAAATTCCGCATTCGTTTCGAATACGGTCTCGCAGATCTGGTTCTTGGCTAACTCGCGAAGCTTGGAAATGCGTTGTGAGTCAATGCTGGTGGTTTTCTTTGGTTGGGATTGCAGGCCATTAATCATGTTTTCTGTTCCAACAATATCACCCTCAGGATTAAGCTTTACAATGGTCAATACATTGATGCCTTTTGTATCAAAGTTGGCGTCGAGTTTGTATGGGCAGGCGATAGCAGCGCCGTTGTAGCCGCGCTCTGCTGTGATTCCTTCTTCATTGATGCCATCGACTTGAATCTTTCCTGGTTTACCTGATTCGAACAACCTTAGCTGTAACTGGTTGTTGATATCATCTTCAGCCTCATCCAGAACATCCTCACAGATGCCGACAAATTGATTCTTAAGCATTGCTTCTTCGGACGTATTTCCCGTAACAAGAGCCCATCCACCGATAACGACAGAAAGAGCCAGCCAGCCCAATATTAACTTTTTGATTAAACTCATGTGATTTCCTTACTAGTTTGATTTTTTGCCGCCAAATAAAATGAAGGCTACGATGACAAGCCAAAATGGGAGGCTTTTTGAACCGAGTAAAACAGACAGTCCGATGCCGATTGCGATGAGTGCTTTCATGGTGTTGTCCTTGAAGTCGGACAATTCAGTGAGCCACTGTTTAGTTGGCTGGAAGGCGTGATAATGCTAGCCAGTAACGGTTCGGTTAATGCCATTTAGATATCCTTTTCTTGTTTTTAGTTTGAAACCCTACAGCGTTGTAGGGCGGTTGTTATGTTCAATTTAGCTCTGTGGCTCAGTTGGTACCTGTTTGATGTAAGCCTTTATTGAAAATTCCTTAGGTCTTTTGAAATCGAACGTTGATAGGTGAGCGCTCGTGATGTTTGATACATCGGCATGTTTGACTTGATGATTTTTGGGCTCGTAATAGATAACAGACAGTCCTTGCTCAATTATCACCAAGCCAAGAGGTTCGATGGTGTGCTGGCCATCAGGAAGTTCAATCTTGAGTTGATTAGTGTCAACCATCGCCTTGCATATCAATTCAAAGACTGAGTTGAAGATTGGGGTGTAGCTGATGCTTGGAATCAAAGACTCGTTTACGTAGACCAGATCTTGTAATGAAACGGTATTATGCTTTTGGGATTTCTGCTGTAGGACGTCACTGAAGAGAGAGTGAATGATTGCCCGATATTCGACTGGAAAAGTGTTAGTTAACCACTGCTCCGCGAATGCAAGAAGGATGGCTTCTCTAGCGCCGAAACTATTTAGTATTGAAGCTTCACGGCGATACCCATAAGGGCGGTCGCGAGTGTCTTTGGCTACGTTGAGGTGTTGTACAAGGATGTCGAGATTTCTTTGGATAGTTCTAATGTCTCGTTCTACGCCGATAGAGGAAAGCTGTTGTTGTAACTCCTGTGCGGTTATTGAGTGAGTTTGTGGTATGCGGTTGTATAGCTCAAAAAGAAGCGATACATGGTCTCTTAAGTTGGGTTTAGTCGCCATAACTAACTGCTGTAGGTTAAGGCAAAGCAATGCTATTCAGGTGGAGTGATTGAACTAACTTGCCGTGCTCTCAGAAAATAATTTCTGATGCTACGGATTGAGCGGGCATTACTTGCCGGATTGGTTTTATGGCTTGCTTTATTTGCTATCAGTCACAGTTGGCGTAATTGAAAGGTAAGGTTCAAAGTGCAAGATGCTGAGCAGGTTGGTAGTAAATAATTTCAGCCTATTCACCTTGGTAATGTATGTTTGTCTTTTTTTTGGATTGACTTAATTGGCGATTTAAAGACCTAACCTACACACTAGAGGACAACGGCGAACAAATATGTTCGATTCATCCTTATGTTATGAGTAAGAGCATTGAGTTCTGATTATTGGACAGGCAAACAAAAATAGCCCTAAGCGAGCAATGCTTAGGGCTTATTCTTTACTGCTTGATGTAGAGGGTTTGTTTGGCGCGAGTCACTGCGGTATACATCCACCTTAAGGTCTGTTCGCTTTGGGTATTGGCTCGGTTGTTATCGACAAACACATGGGGCCACTCACTTCCTTGTGCTTTGTGGCAAGTTATCGCATAACCATATTTGAGTTTAAGGCAGTTGTAATATTCATCTGTGGCCTTTGCTTCTAGAAATTCAAGCTCCTTAGGTTCAGGGGTTGCTTTGTATCGCTGTTTGAAATCGAGAAGCAGAGCCTTACGCTCTTTCGTTGTGAGCGTGCCGCTAGGGCTTTCCAGTAAGTTTTTTAGCACTTTCTTTTTAACGTCAAACGGCTCGTTATTGTCTTTCAGGAATCTAACGGTGACTTCAATGAATTCCAAAGTGACAACTCCGGGTTCAAAGTCATCACACTCGCGCGGTGGAATGTCGATGATGTGCTTTTCAATCTCCGAATCAATCTGGGTAACCCAGCCTATTTCACCATTGGAGATGAAGTAGTCATCGCTATCGAGATTCTCTACGCACATAACTTGCTCGCCAATGTGTAGCGTTCGGTGTGATTTAAACATCCTCTCTCGTATCTTACGGTTGTAGTCTCTGACTTGTCGGTTGGTGTAGGTAATGATGACACTGTCTTTACAGCCTTCAAGTTTATGGTCACAAGAGACGAAATACTGTTCGAGAAAGGCTTCCTTTTTAAGTTTATGGACATCTTTTTCATTGGCCGACAATTGAACAGGGTGGAGCTTGTCTCTTTCCAGTGCTTTGCGTATATCCATCGCATTGTTCACAATGCCGCTGTCGGCTTTCTGCCTGACAATATCGGTGAGTTCGATTTCTGTGCAGCTTAAGTCGTAGAAACTTTCTAGACCGTCTAAGTTTAGGGCGGGGGAGCCGACGCATCGTACCGGAGGTAACTGAGCGTTATCCCCGATGAAAATGATTTTACGTTGTGGCCAGTCGTCTAAATTGATGTATTCCAGTAAATCCTGGAGAAGATACCCCGAACCAAACTTCCCAATTTCAGATTGACTGAATTGGTCTGACAGCATGGAAGCTTCGTCAATTATATAGACCGCATTATGAGCATCTGGGTTGTCTGAAAGGCATGACTTAAGCGTTGCGATATCAATAGGGTCTGAATCTGACTTTAACTCTTTATCGATATCGAAGTATTTGTAGACCACTCGATGAACGGTCATGGCTTCTATTTGGGTTTTGTTCGAAATGACTTTGGCAGCTTTGCCTGTCGGGGCCATTAAAGTAAATTTTCGCTCATTCGCTGTAAGGTATCGCGTTAAACCTTGCGTAATGAAGGTTTTCCCTGTCCCAGCAAAGCCTTTGAGTAAAAATGTCGAATGGCAATCATCGTTTAAAAATAAATCGAGTTCTAAAACGAGCTCTTCTTGGCTTGGTGTCAGCGTTGTGTTTTCAAAATAAGGTAAAAGACTCATGGTTCGTTTCCTGAAAGGTTCGTATCAGAAAATGAGATGGGTGTGTAAAAAATCTCTTGGGCACTGCTGGTACATTTACCTGAATGGCTTGACGTCTAAAGCTCGTTAAATTTAATAAGGAAGCAATATGCGTTTTATCCGAATGAAGCAAGTGATGGAGATGACGAGCCTGAGTCGCTCTTCTATCAATCGATATATTAAGGAAGAACGCTTCCCAAGGTGTGTTCCGTTGGGCTGTCGAGCTGCGGTTTGGCTTGAAAGCGAAGTCCAAGATTGGATGTGTGATGTACTAGGGCGGCGGGATGAAAATGCTCTCTATGGTTACGATATTGATTGAGGTGGTTCATGAGAGAAAACAAAGATGAGCGGCTCAATGTTCATGAGGTGATGGGTCTTGTGGGTTTAGGGCGAACCAGTATCTACGCCCTTATGGAGCAAGGTAAATTTCCAAATTCAATTCGAGTCGGAGCCAAATCGGTAGTATGGCGTTTGTATGAGATTGAACTCTGGATGAACCAAAAAATTTGTGAACGAACACGTTAAAAACTAAGGCTTGGAAAACCCAAGCCTTAGTTTTGCCGATTAGAAGCATTCAACCTTTATCTCATCAAAGCTCCCCATTTCTAGATAAGCAAGGAAGTTTCCCTCCCAGAGCTTATACATCGCACGGACATCGCGACTATCAAGGCATTGCCAACCTGAGTAACGCGCAAAAAACGCATTGTTACCGATATCAAAATCTAAGTCGCGAGCAAGCTCGGGGTAGTGACCGCCGGAGAAACTGAAATCTGTCATGTAAAGAAGATGGTAATGATTACCTTCTTCTTTGGCGAAGCAAATTTCAACAGGATCAAATCCGCCGGAATCAGCGCAGTAACTGCTGTCCCTAAAGTTGATAGTGACCGTTCTCGCCTGCGATATATCCTTGTTTGAGACTGCTGTGTTGAGCGCCGCGAGAAACTTATCTGAGACTCTTAGGGTAGTACTAGCAAAGGTCAGCTGGGTTTGTGTGGTTGTTTTTACAGGCATAAGGGCTCCTTACCGCCGTTTGGAAGCGGTAATTTGTTAAGAAGGGATGGTTAAGGTAAAAGCGTTTTAAGAACGGTGAGAGTGAGTTGGTTGAAGCCTTTGTTATTCAGTAGTTTCACAAAGGCTTTGTCCCAAGACTGAAAGAGCTCAATGACTTGTGGTTGGTCGAGGTCGCAGCGTTCAATGTCTGGTTGATAAAACCAGCCATGACGAAAATTGAAGTAGAGCTGAACCTCCATTTGTGTGCTCTGTTTATCTGGGTAGGCAAAGCTGGCCATGACCGCGATGTGCCAAGGGCTCTCACTGGTCTCTCTAGCGAGATGGACCTCGATAGGGTGAGGCCCATTACCGGTTTGATAGTATTGAGTATCGCGAAAGTTGAGGGCAACACGCTTTGCTTCTTTGGGAATAGCACACAATTCAAGAGAGGCGCAAAGTCGTACTTTCAGCTCACTCGACAAAGGCAATATGTCGTTATGCAGAATTGGTAAGCTCATATTAGCCCCCTTTCTGCAAATGAAACGGGCGTTTCTCCAATCACAAAGTGGTCAAGCACGCGAATATCGATTAAAGCTAAAGCATCACTCAGCCGTGAAGTGATGCGTCTATCTGCTTGTGAGGGCTCAGCCTCTCCTGATGGATGGTTATGAGCAAAAATCACAGCAGCGGCGTTTCTCTCTAACGCAAGCTTAACGACTTCTCTTGGATAAACCGTAGCCGCATCAATCGTTCCATAGAACAACTCGTTGTATTCAATCAATCGATGTTGGTTGTCTAGCAAAAGCACCGCGAAAACTTCACGTTCGTGTTGCCCCAGTTTGTAAGTTAAAAACTCTTTAGTGGCGTTAGGGCTTGTAAATACATCTCCTCTTAAGTGTCGGTTAGCTATTATCTGCGCCGCCTGTTCTAACACTTGGTGCACCGGCAACGATTTGGTTTTTGGGTAGCTGGTGGATTGGTCATTCATTTCAATTCTCCTATCGAATCAATGCACTCGTTCACCTAGGTAATATGTGTTTGAGATTATTTTGAATCGAATAGAATTGAACCTCCTGGAATGGTTTCAGACATCCTGAGAAAAAATACATGACTCACTTCTTTTATGAATGAAAACAAGAGGTGAATACCATGAACACAAAAAGATTGATTCGATTGAACGAAGTTATCAACGTAACTTCATTATCACGCTCGGCGATTTATAGAATGATGGAGGCTGATGAGTTTCCTAAAAGCGTCAGTATTGGAAAGCGAGCTGTGGCATGGGAAGAAAGTGCGGTCTGCCAATGGATTGATACTGTTTTAGCTGGAGGCGCTCATGATTAATCAAGAACGAGTGGATTTCATCCTAGGGGAAACGGCGTTGCACCATCACAATGAGTTTGAAAAAGTGCAGGTGAACCAGGAGTGGGGGCCGTTAATCCAAGACTCGCTTACAGCATTAAAACGCCATTATGAGCAATTGGTCGCATCGCCAGATGCTGTAGTCGTTGGTTATCGGTTTACCATCCGCTTTAATGACCCGAGCTACGAGTTTACCAAAGTGCATTTAGCAAAGATTTGGTTCTCACAAGTAATGCATAGGTTAGGTGGGGTTGCCGATAATCAGACTGCATCGGGAGCCTTTTTTCGAGAGGCCATAAAAAATGATGATATTCGTTGTTTTTGGGGCAGCTCTAGTAACGCAGATGGTTCTGGTGTTGCAAAGGTATATGTTGTCGCTAAAGGCAGTCAAATTCATGGGCCAGACGATATTGAAACATTTCACAAGGATGTCAAGTTTGATTTATTTCGTTCATGCTCTTTGACTAGAGAGGACTTTTCAGGACTACATGAAGATTGCTCATTTTTTCCTTCGTTTGCTACAAAATCCTCGGTGACCTTGATTGCACCACAAGATGAAAACTACGAAATGTTGAAAGGGCTGCTACTTTATAAACTGAGTGCTTTAACCGCGATACCGGTTCCTTTCAAAGTTGATGATTTAATCTCTTTCTCAGTGTTAACAAAATTGACTGAAAGGCCAGAAGATAAGGTAGATAAAAAGGGTACAGCAGACAAGGTAAATAATAACCTTAAAGCCACGCATTCAAGTGCGAGGAGTAGCAAAACCAACAAAGACAAATGGCAGACGCCACCAGAGGTTTTTGAGCAGCTGGATAAACGATATGGATTCACTTTAGATGCTGCAGCAGAGCCTGAAACGGCGCTTTGTTTGAGTTATTTTACAGAAGAAGATGACGCATTGGTGCAAGATTGGAGTGGTCATGTTGTGTTCTGTCACCCACCATACTCTAAGCTGAAAGCATTTGCCAAGAAGGCCTACGAAGAGTCACTCAAGGGCACCAAAGTGGTTATGTTAGTACCAGCAAGGACGGGCAGTGATGAATTCCATGATTACTTCTCAAAAGGAGCGGTTCGTTTTATTGGAGGGCGCTTGAACTTTCTTCAGCATGGACAAGAACAAGGATCGGCTAATTTTCCCAGTATGGTGTGCATTCTGGGTCCAGGCATTGAAAGTAAGTGGGAGTACGTTGAGAAAGACAATTTAATACTTTAATACTAAGTCTTCGGCGACATTTAGCTTGGTCGGCCAAGCTAATTGACAACGTCTAATAGCTAGAGCATTGCTGGCTTAGAGAGGGGAAGTCGACACCTTAATACTCAACCAGCATTGCCCATCAAATCACCCATTTATCCTATTCAATAATTACGGCCACCGGGAGGCGGAGCGGACGCTTTTTCGGTATCTGGACTACCTCATACCCCTCGCAGGGTCTTTAGCGCTGTAAAAGAGTTTAAAAGGAAGGAAAAAATAATGAAATTCATGCGATTACCTGAGGTGAAAGACAAAACAGGTTTAAGTAAGTCAGCTGTCTACAAAAAGATAAAAGACAGCGTGTTTCAGGTGAGTGTGCCAATTGGTTCACGAGCAGTCACATGGTTTGAAAGTGACATCAACGAATGGTTGGAGTGTAAAGATAAGAGATAGGGCAGTTAAAGGTTTCTTTAGTTGAGGGCTCTCATGCTTTGTTACGTAAACGACAGTTAGATATGGTGCTATCAAAAGTCTACTTGTCGGATTTCATCTTTAACGATAATACAAGTTACTGAAAAAACAGATTACTCGCTATTTTGTAAAGTAACCGTTCATTTTAGGACGTATTTAACCCAGCAGAACCACCCTATATTCTGGTACTCATTCTTATCAAGGAGAACCAGATATGACTTCACGACGTACCCTTGATGATTGGCAAACCATCATCGACCAATATCAAGCAAGCGGACTCAAAGCGAGTGAGTTTTGCCGACAGAACAATATTACTGCTTCCAATTTCTATGTCTGGCGTAAAAAACTGTTAGGTGAATCCAGTCTAGAGCAAAACCTAGACTCTAGCTCTCACGCTGACGCTGATACTTGGCAGCTCATCTCACCCCCTCAAAGAGAGCAGTCGTGGGATATTGAGCTCTCTTTACCAGGCGGGGTTACCTTACGTATGCGGCACAGCTAATGCTTATCCAAAACCCTTAGTTTAAGATTTGGCTCTGCACGGAGCCAGTCGATATGAGAAAGCAGTTCGATGGGCTGTCTGCATTGGTTCAATCAAAGTTTGGGGTGCGAGCCAATAATGGAGAGCTCTTTGTCTTCATTAACCGAAAACGAACCATGATGAAAATTCTTTATTACAGTAAAGGCGGGTTTTGTTTATGGAGCAAGCGATTAGAGCTGGGGCTGTATCAAAAGCTGGGCTCTCCGACCCAAAAACACCCTCTGACTTGGACCCAACTTCAATGCTTAATCGACGGTATTGATTGGCAAAAAGCCCCCCATAAAAAGCGACTCTAAGTCGTCTTTATGGTATAGTTTTTAACCATGAAGAAGAGTGATATCAGCCAGTTAAACACCAAAGAAATGGAAGAACTCCTTGCTGAACAAGCGGAGGAACTGGCCGCACTTAAAAATCAGCTCTCTTGGTTCCAGCGTCAACTTTTTGGGCGCAAATCTGAAAAACAACTCCAGAGAGACCCTCAACAAGCGTCCTTGTTTGAGAAGAAACCAGAGCCTTCGGTTGACCAAGATGCTGGTATTACCGTCCCATCACACAAGCGCCGTAATAAAACTCAGCGCTCAGGAGATGAAGTCAACGACACCGGTCTACGCTTTGACGGATCCGTCCCACGTAAAATTATCGAACTGTCTGCTCCTGAATTAGAAGGAGAAGAGGCCGATAACTACGAGGTGATTGATTACAAAGAAACGACTCGTCTTGCTCAGCGCCCAGGTAGTTATGTAGTGCTTGTCTACCGACGTCCTGTTGTGCGCCATAAAAAAGAGCAAACCTTATCGAACATCTCAGCCCCGGCTAATGTTCTCGAGGGTTGCTATGCGGATGTGTCTTTACTGGCTGGCTTAATGGTGGATAAAGCCGTCTACCACCTTCCACTTTACCGACAGCATCAACGCTTATTGGACAGCGGTATTAAACTCAGCCGCGCCACCCTCATTAACTACATACAGAAAGCCATTGGGCTTCTTGAGCCGATTTATCAGGCGCAACGTGACCACATCTTGCAAAGTAAAGTGTTGGCGATGGATGAAGTACCAATGAAAGCCGGTCGCAAATCAAAGGGGAAAATGCAGCAAACTTACTTCTGGCCAATCTATGGTGAAGAAGATGAAGTCACGTTCACTTGGTCAAAAAGCCGAGGAACGCAGTTCGCTGTTGACCAACTAAAAGGGTTTTCGGGCACTTTATTGAGTGATGGCTATACCGCGTATACAAAAGCGGTGAAACAGCTCAATGAACACGATGAGAAAGTGACTCACGCCACCTGCTGGGCACATACTCGCCTTACTTCGAGCAAGCTTTAGATATCGAACCTCAATTGGCTCAGCACGCCCTCGACTTGATAGCACAGCTGTACCAGCATGAAAAGCACATCCGAAATGCTAAGTTACCGGCGGATAAAGCGCTAGAGTATCGACAAAAGAACAGCGAGCCGATAATAACTGTATTTTTTGAATGGGTTTACGAGCAGAGACAAAATCCGGAATACTTGCCCTCGAATAAGCTTCTTAAAGCATTGAATTATGCCGGTGAACGCTGCGACGAACTCAAAGTGTTCCTCACGAACCCACACCTTCAAATCGACACGAACCATCTTGAACGAGCTTTGCGCGTTATTCCAATGGGAAGAAAAAACTTCTTGTTCTGTTGGACTGAGTTGGGTGCGGAGCAGTTAGGTGTGCTCCAAAGTTTAATGGTGACTTGTCGACTTCATAATATCAATCCTTACCATTACCTTGTTGATGTTTTACAGCGAGTGGCGGTCCATCCGGCCTCAAAATGATCGCTTACTTTGTAAAAACATAAAAGATGTGAATTTCTCCAGAAAAATTAGCGGAATATGAACACGTACACACTAAATTAGGTAGAATGCTGAGTTATACAGTATTGAGTCTGAGTAACAGCGTAAGCTATCCTGGTTATCACCTGTACTTCTGTCTACCTAATATTTTCATGGGGTTATAAAACTTGATTGATTTACGAACCGCACTTAGTGTGATGTCAAAATCGTCGCCATATGCAGTCTCTACAGAGCGAGACGCAACAATATCAACTGACTTAGATGCTGTAAAAAAGTATCTATATGTACGAACAGATATAGAGGCTGACTTTGTTAAACAATTGAAAGGACTATCCTCAACCGATAAGAAAATCATTTTTTTGTGTGGTAGTAGTGGTGATGGCAAATCCGAAATACTAACAAAGTATAAGAAAGAGTATCAGAATAGAGCTGACTTCCATCTCGATGCAACCCACAGTTTTCGTCCGAGTGATTCAGCTATTGAAACGCTGGATGAACTGTTTACCGATTTTAACACTACAGCGAAACCGCTAGTTGTAGGTATCAATACTGGTATGTTGGGTAACTATGCCGAAGAAGGGGCGGTGACCGAAGTCACAACATCAATCAAAGCCTTTTTAGAGAAACAGCCGACCTCAGAAAATCATATCTTTTTAGATTTTGAAGACTATCCTAAATTTACGTTAGAAATTGACGGTCATACTTCTAAGTTTGCAAAAGAGCTGCTACAGAAAATCACTGAAACAGATGAAAACCTAATTCGCCAATACTTTGATGTGGAAATGCAGAAACAAAGCCCTGATAAAAAGCTTTGTGCTAACTATCAATTACTAGGGCGTAAAGAAGTTCAAGATGTCATTGTCGACCTATTGTTCAAAGCACGTTTAATGAAAGATCAATTCTTAACGGCGCGAGCATTATTGGACTTCATTTTTCATCTGCTTGCTGGGCCTGGCTATTTGTTTGATAACCTATTCAAAAAAGGTGAAAACGAGCTGACCAATATTATTTCAGACTTTGACCCATCGATTCAACGTACACAAAAAATCGACAAGTTCATTTTGTCTCACTCATTGCAGCTACCAGACGTTAACTTTGACGATTACAAAACCGCATTGACTGCTTTTGGTATACGAAGGGGGCTAAATGCCGAGTCCTACTTGCGATTGTTTTATATTCTAAGAAAGTCGGACTATGGGAATGAATACCATAAGCAGTTTTTGAATGATTTTGATGAGCACCTAATAGACAATTACTCAGAAGTTTGGCAGTTGCATACTGCTTTCGATAGCTCACCAGAGCAAAAAGAAAAACTGCGCCATTTTTATCGTCAAACAGCGATCACAGCTATCCATAAATATAACAATCGAAATGCACCTAAATTGGCGAAAGGGGAGTTTTTCATTTCTGAGCATAATGGTTATCTTTTAGCTTCATCCCTAGAGTTAAAGGCTGACGTTAAAGCGATTAAAAATGATTACAAAAAAAACACTGCCTATTTCACTGCTTATTTTCGAGTTGGGGATAAAACCTTATCGTTGATGGTCAATATCAATTTGTTGAACTTAATGCAACGTATCGTTTCCGGTTATCGCCCTAACAAACATGATAAGAATACTGTCGTGTTACTGGATGAGTTGGTTGATGAAATTGCGGACATCGCAAATAGTGCAGATACCCTATATATCGTTGGGAAAGGTAACAAGCAATACAAAATAACCAACGTAGATAATGAAGATTTTGAGGTGAGTGGACTATGAGTTTAATGCTAAGAGCTGACTTGCCCCAGTCTAAAGATGGGGTGAAAAATAACACTTTAACTACCTACTTCCCAATTAACACAAAGGATAGAAAAGATATCTTTAATTGGGACAGTGTATTAGGTTATGTGGTTAAAACATCATATCGAAAAGAATTGCACCTAGAAAAATTAACTGATGATGAAAAGTTAGCGATTAAAGAGGGTGAAACAACTGAATCAGAAATAGCGCTCACAACATTTAAGTTGAGCTGCGAGCGTAGTTTTAAAACAAAGTTAGATGAAAGTGATTTCTGGCCCATCCTAGAAAAAATGTACTTTGAAAATGACCAGCTTTTTAAAATATCGCCTGAGTTTTTATTGTTTAAGACTATTAAGCAGAAAGGCAGTGCAAGGGATGCAAGCTTAGGTGGAATGTTTTCTAATTTATTGCAAAACTTCTTCTTTAATGAAAAACCAAACAATCAATTTAACTTCTTAGAGGAGCAGCTGTACTCAGAACTATTGAAGTTAATGAAGCCAAGCAATAAAGAGAAAGATGGAGTTTTGACTTTTTCTGAACCGAGTGAAGCGCCATATCTACCATTTATAGCAAAGCAACTACAGCAAGATCTTCGTTTTCTAGGCAAAAGACCAAAATACCTATTATCAATCTTCAAAGAGTTTTTACACCTTTACGCACATCTTTATACGGCGCAGCTAGCGCTTAATTTAAAAAGGTGGCAGAAGGGGGAGCCGGTAGCGCAACTATGTTATTACATATTAGACAGCGAAAAAGCCAGTGATGAGCGTTATCTGATAAAAGACTATGGCTTTAAACAATTGTCAAAGTCGTTGTGGAATATCTTTCCGTACCTCTCAATGAATGAAAGCCTGCAATCTAAAAAGATTGATAATGCAGTGAACACCATTCAGCCATTATGGGCCTTAGCTGAAAATCTCCAGCAAACTCCTAGCTCCGCTACTTTACTGAAAAACTATGCACAGGCATTTAAAGAGAGTCGAGATTTACACCTCGACTTGAGTGACAGTGAAAACCCACATGATGTGCTAGCAGATTTACTTCAGTTGAGCAGAATGCAGTTTGGTTCAAAAGAAACGCGTCATGAGATTAATAAGCTTTACGTCAAAGCAACAGAATCTGAGTTTTGTAGCCATTTTGCACAATCCCGTGGCCGTGCTGGTCGCGTATTAGTATTTAATCAGGACTATCTATTGTTATTAACCAACTTAGCCATTGGTGAGCAAGATAAACTTCGTTTCCACGAGTTAATCAAAGCCTTTGAATCAAGAGGTGTATTTTTCGATAAACAGAGCCAACAAGCCTTAATTAAATTCTTTGAACGTATTGGTAATGTTGAACGTATGAGCGATAGTGGAGATGCAGTCTATGTTAGAAAAACAATTTGAGAACTTTTTAACTGAGCAGTTTTTAAAGTTAAACGAGACAAAACTGCAGCATGGTTACCGTTATCAGTTCCAATCGCCGGATAACAAGAATAGCCAGCGTTTATACAATGCGTTTATCCGAAAATGTGATGATCAATTAACGGTCAAAAACACTACCATCAGAGCATTGAAGTGTGGTCATACCAAGCTTTTACCTGTACTACACAGTGAAAATGACATTGGTTATTCTGAGAACTTTATCTCACATTTACGTGATGAAGTGGCTGGACAGCAAGGTGATTTTAAAGGTTGTGCATTGTTAGTTATTCATAACAGCATGCTAGACACACTAATCAACTCTGCTGAAGATATCGCTCAAGACAATAGTGTTTGGCACCCAGAAAAAATCAAAGATGCTTTAAAAAGTCTAATCGATCCCAACGCAAAAGACCGCAAAGTTTCTGAATGTTTGCTAGATCACCGTTTTTCACAAATAGTGGATGATGGTGCAACCATGTTTGGCTTTGAGGAGCTTTACACAGCGATCTTAGATGGGGATTTGAAGTTTCATGAGCTTGGTTTGTTAGATGACCCTGAAATATTGAATTGGAGTGGTAAACCAGAGCAGATTAACAACCGTTTAGAAGAAAATAAAAAGCTATTTGATCGTATCAATACAGTAACTGAACGTTTTTCAACAGAGCTTGAAGAGAAGTTTGCGGAGAATGATTTTAGTGAAAAGTTTGTTGCTAAACATTTTAACGATGAAAATTTGGAAAGTTGGAAAACAAAGCTTACTTTTGCTGATTGTTTAAATGAGAAAAAAAATAACGTAAGCAATGTCCTAGAGCTCGAGTCGATTGATTCTCAGCAAATAGATAGGCTAGCTAAGAAAAGTAAATCAGATAGTAAAGCAGGGAAACGTGAACAACATATCATATTGCCGTTGCAGCAGGGCCTGCAGAGCTTTGATCTGTCACTTACCTTTTTAGGTGGTAAAGTCGAGAAAAATCAACTTATTCTACAGCATACCAAAGATCCAAGCATTGAGATCCAGCAGCCTAATAATAGTGGTGGAAAACGTAGTAAGGTTACTGTTACGGGGGCATTTACAGGTGAGCCAACGTATTTTAGTTTGGTCTTAAAAAGAGATAAAACAGCAGAGTGTTATAAATTCCGTGTTTTGGTCTTAACAGCAGATAGTTTTTACTTACCTTCGTTTGAAAATATCTTCCTAATTGAACCAAATAAAAAACGTATAACGCTACAAACAGAAGATAACAGCTTTGTAATTGCAGAGCAGGGCAATAAAGCTAAACTAGAGCAGTCTGGGCAATTATTCGACAATCAAGAAATCAAAGAGATCGACTTTGAATTATTAGCTAATGAATCAAATGATGTGGTCTTTGAAGTGACTAGTCCGGTTGGTAGCTTAGTCTTTAATGTCGAAGGGGCTGTAGCGTCTGATTCACTCTCGTTGCCGCTCATGTTAGATACAGACCGTTTCGTACATCTATTTAACGACGACTATTTTGCATGCTTTAACCGTAACAAAAACAAAGTGCTACTAGACAATAAAGAAGTTGCACCTAAAGGGCGACGTTTAACACTGTTACAACGTGAAGCAGACTTTTTAGATAAGCAGTTATTAAATCAACATGTTGACCCACAAAACAGCGTAGAGCTAAAAGCGATTGAAGCAAACTACCCTGAAGTTTACCTGTCATACCTAAAGTTATTTGAATACTGCACAATCAATAAAACACTACCGAGTTTATCTAGTTGGGGTGACGAGTTTAGAAAGGTTGTCTCTCAATTGGTTGATGCATACAACCAAGCGATAGCTGAAATTGGTTATGATGTAATGTTAACCAAAGCAGAAAAACTTCTCGTTAATATCGGGTATGCACAATACCAAGAAAACGAAGAATATCGGGAATATATAACTCCATTCCACCCCTTAGTGTTGGCTTATCACTTGAGCCTAGCTGAAGCAATAGTTAGTGATAACATCAATGATAACAGCAGTTTTAAAACACTACCCAAAGTGACGTTAAAGCGCTTGAATGCGCGTGGTTTATTGCCTTTTCTGTATCACCCTAAACATGAGTTTGCTTTTACCAAGCTAGAAAAAGACAACTCTATGTGGCTTGAGCTAGTGCCTCATCAAGAAACAAGTTACAGCTACGTACGTAAATTGGTGAAAGATAAGGTCACAGAGTTTAAAGATGCCTTTAGTTCACTATTTACTGCAGGTAGCAAAGCCACACTGATTATCAACTCGGTAAATAACCATAAAAATGTTGAACTGTTTATGGGGCTGGTGGATTACGTTAAAACGCAAAAGGACAAAGTCTGCCATATCCATGTGAACTTATACGATGATAAAGAGACACGCTGCGAATTTGACCGTTTTGCAGAAACAGCCAGTTACGACGAGTTGAAAAGGTTATATGGATTAGATAAAGGAGCACTGAAAGAACAAGCAGATGCCATTATCGACCTATTACGTACACGCTTAACTTACAGTAAGTTTCGTAACGATGAATGTGAGACTAAACCGCAAGCGTATGCACACCTAAGTTTTTTCAGAAATCATCATAAAGTAGAGCCAACAGATGTAAACGTGCTAGAAGAGCTTAGTGGCGTAGTTTGTCACGGCTTATTGGCGGGCGAAGCAGCCGACAACAAAGAGGAAAGCTACTTCACTGCATTTGGTTTGAAGAATGTTGAAACTAAAGATAATTCGCACCTTAGCATGGCGCAGCGCCTTAATGGTTTGATTAAACCTGCCCGTAAAACGAATGTGCAACACGGTCGTGCTAACTCTTTAGCTTTAGCGGTGAGTGATGACTTTAAAACACTACTTGAGCGCTCTTACGATAATTCAATATGGACCACAATTATTGACCCTAAAGTCACCTTAGACTTTTTTGAAAGCGCTAAAGATATGGTGCTGATCCATTACTCAGATAATTACACTAACTCAACCAACTACGATGCGATCACAGTTACCAAAGAAACGGACCTGTATAAAAAAGTATTAGAGCAGGACGAAGGTGGCATTATTGAGGAGTTCAATGCCTTCAACGGTGAGTGGTTACTCAAAATGATCACTGCTAATAGCAATGAGCGAAAAGAGAAAAAGGGTATTATTGGCGCCTATAAATACATCAATTGCTTATTAGCAAAGTCCGATATTATTTGGGTTCCGTTATCAGTTGCTGAGATGGTTCGTGTAGCCGGTAATATTGGCTTGAAAATGAATGACAGTGATTTTTCACGTAATGTAAATGGTTACAAATCCGGTGCAATTTCAGACGATGTGCTGTTTGTTGGCTTTAAAGACAATCAACTTTACTTACTTCCACTTGAAGTAAAAGCAGGGCTAAAACAAACTCACAATAAAGGGGTAGAGCAAGCCAAAGAGCTAAAACGTTATTTAACTGAAGATATTTTAGGTCGTGATGATTTAGCAGGGCATCTTTACCGCGGTTTGTTTATGCGTCAGATACTGATGCAGATTGATAAATACAAGCTGTATAACCTTTATCAACCAGATTACTTTGAGCAACTCTTAAAACAACGTGAATGGTGGCTACAGGGCGATTACCAATTAGCTGAACTGCAAGACTACCCTGAAGGGTTCTTAGTAGCGATGGTAGAGAATGACACCTTCTTTGAAGCAAGCTTTAAGGAGGTTCAAAACATTCTTAAAATTCAATTGCCAAGTGCTAATTTAAATTACTTAGTAAGTACGCCGCTAACCGAATTAATGGCAGGTGCTTGTTCTGATACATTAAGTAAAATACCTGAAGAATATATCCTATTGAATACATCTCATAAGGAAACACCTACTAGAATTTCTGATGACGAACCTAGTACGGATCAAGATGGAGGTGAGGTAGAAAAAGCAAGCTTTGACGAATCAAAAGTGATGAGAGTACAAGAAAGTGCTCGGATATTGATAGGTGAAGATATTACTAATGGAAAAGGTGTCTTCTGGGAATATCAGCATCCCGAGCTTGCCAATAGACACCTAATTATTTTTGGTAGTTCTGGACAAGGCAAAACTTACTGCATACAAGGGTTATTGATGAGTATGTTCAAATCATCAATTGATCCACTTGTGTTTGATTATACAAATGGATTTTTGCCAAACCATTTGGAGTCAGAGTTTAAAGAGCTAGTTGACCCTCACTCTCATGTTCTATGCCATAAACCGTTGCCCATGACGCCATTCCGCCAACAGTCACAAGATTTTGGTGGTATAGAAATCAAAGAACCACCTCATACTGTCGCTGGTAGAGTAGCATCCGTATTCAATAAGGTTTATTCAAGTATTGGAGAAAGGCAGTTAGCTGTTTTAAATAATGTAATTGAGTGTGGTGTACAGCGACATGGTCAAAAATATAACTTTCAATGCATGCATGACGATTTACTTGAGGAAGGTCAAATTGGAGAAGCTTTAGCTAGCAAAATATCTCCACTAGTTAAATCAAACTTATTTTCATCAGAAAGTACTGGTGGTTGGGCTGATATGCTCAATGGCTCACAGCAATTAAATATAATGCAATTGGCTTCATTGCCTCATGATATTTCAATGTTGGCAACTGAATTCATGCTTTGGGACCTGTACGCATATGCTTGCAGTTATGGTACTAAAAATAACCCGATCCCTATCGTTTTGGATGAAGTTCAGAATCTAGATCATCGCTTAGAAAGCCCCCTAGGGAAGATGTTGACTGAAGGGCGAAAATACGGCTTGTCGTTGGTATTGGCAACGCAAACTCTAAGTATGCTTAAAAAAGATGAGCAGGATAGACTTTTTCAGGCATCACATAAATTATTTTTTGCCCCTGCGAAAACAGAAACAAAAACATATGCAAAAATTCTCGAGCTTTCAGTTTCAGGTACTAAACAAGTCGATTGGGAAGAAAGGTTAGGGGAATTGAAAAAAGGGGAGTGCTTATCTGTTGGTTACCATCTTAACGATAATGGTGAATTAAAAATGGGCGTTAAAAAAGTAAAAGTTACAGCATTACAGGCTAGATAACACGTGAATTCTGAAGAGCTTATATAAGCCGTTTTAGGTGTTAAGCGTTGGTCGCGAAACGACCAACGTGACGTTAGTAATGGATTAACACTTCGCCTGTTACACTGTGAAGAGATTGGTTAGAGATTATTTTTAATCACAGACCACTTTCAAGTGAAGTTATCAGACGGCCTCAATGGCAGAGAGCAAACTCAGCGTTTGGTTTTTGATATTGAAAGCAAATTAATACGCTTACTAAAAGAGAGAATTGGTTGCCAAACTTGTTTTGTTTGAGTTGGTATCAGCAAGAGGTGTTTAAGTATAAATATGAAAAAACAACTGAGTGAAAGAGGAAACACATTATGGGTGTTTATTAAACATTTTGGTCGGGTCTCTAAAGAATTTGTAATAACTATTTTTTTCTCTTTGGTTCCAATTTTAATCAGCTCAGTAGTTGCTGCATCATGGTCTTCTATTGCATTCACTGAGGCATTTATTGACAGTTTCGAAAGTGGGGAAGCATTCTTATATACGGCTGCATTTTTAGCACCATATATTGTTAATAGGTTAAAAGAAGGAACTAAAAACATATGGAAGGAGTTTTGTTTTTACCTGTTCCTAGCTTCTCTGACAACAGGTGCTTATATTTTTGTGAACTTGAGAATCGAAAGCTTACTCGGAATAGAAATGAAGATAAGTCCTTTGACAATGGATAAGGCAAGTTTGTTTGTCGTATTTGCAACTCTGATTGTTTGGTATTACAGTATTTGGCCAAACCATCTAGAGACACTTGGAAGTAACCCAAGTAAAAAGAACGAAGAAGAGATCGAAGAAATGAATGAAAATATCACGAATAAGTTGGGTGGTTAATATATGAATGTAATTAATAGTAAATATTTAAAGTTAACTCAACCTATTGGTGAATTTTATTGTTGTGTTATGAAAGCTAGTGAGTTAACTAGTATTTCATTCTCTGACGTTAGAAAGTTGAAAGATGAAAACGAAGATGGAATTGATAGCTATTTAGGAATACAGCGTAAGCTTTCTCCTCCTAGAGTGAAGAAAATTAAAGAATATATAACGTCTGTAGATGCGACCTTCCCAAACTCAATCATCGTAGCAATTCCTGAAAAATATATTTCTACAAAAGACGGTGTTTTAAGTATCACTTTTTCTGAGGAATATAGAGGAAAAGTTGCCAAAGTATTGGATGGACAACACCGACTTGCTGGTTTTGAAGATACAGATGGTAAATATGAAAATAAAAAAGGGAATAGAAAGGATTTTGAGTTACTAGTAACTATTTTTGTTGAAGCTGATTTACACACTCAATCTCAAGTCTTCACTATGGTAAATCAGAGTCAAACTAAGGTTAATAAAAGCCTTGTATATGATCTGGAAGCTCTTGCACTAGCAAGAAGCCCTTTTCGGAGCTGTCATCAAATTGCGATTGTTATGAATGAAAGAGATGACTCTCCTTTTTATAGGAGAATTAAACGATTAGGGATAAAAACTAAGGGTGTTGACGGGGAACTTCTTACACAAGCTGCATTTGTAGATAACCTTGTTAAACTAATAAGTAAGAAGCCTAGTTTAGATAGAGATATCTTATTGGGGAAAAAGAAAGGTTTTTTAGGGCTCAAAGATGACAAATTACCCGATCGTAAAAGAAATGACTTTAAAGTCTTAGTCTTTAGAAAGAGTTTTATCGAAAAGGATGACGCTGCAATTGCTGCAAATGTTATTAATTATTTTTCAGCAGTTAATGAAAGGTGGCCAGATGCATGGGATAAAAAAAATAAAAAATCAGTGTTGAATAAAACTGTTGGGTTGATTTCATTAATGCGAATGTTGAGATTAATAGTTAATAAGTTGGTTGATGATGGTGAAGTTGAGTATGGTGATGTAATCAAAAAGGATGAATACATAAAAGTGCTGAATAAAGTTAAAGTTGAATGTGAATACTTTACTAATGTAGATGCAGTCTCAAGAAATGCTGGATTAATGTATAAAGAAATGACTAAATATATTAAGTAATAGGGTATGTTAAATCTAAACAACCATAATTCGTAGATTGGGTGTTATGGTTGTTTAGACCCTATTCTTAGTTTATCTAGTTGTGCGTGTGACCAATTTTAAGCAGTAATCCAAATTGTACGGTTTTTCGATTCGCATATTGGATTGAAATAATAATGGTACATACACCATTGTTTAAACTAAATAAGTAACTATAGCTTTCTTGCAAGCGCTTCTATAGATTTGTGGTTTCTCAGTGAAGCAATACCATCTTCAACATGAGCAGCCCAAGCTTGTTGGTATTGTTTAGTATCAAATTCTGGGTAGTACATCTTTAAAACTAACTCAGTCACATCACTGGTTTCACCTAGCCACGTAAACTTATCCAATACTAATGAGCCATCGAGTTTCGCTTCGATGAAGTTGTACCTAAAATCACTCTCTACAGAGCGAAAAAAAGCAATACGGGCCGATACGTTTGGAGTAACCCCTGTATAGCCTTTTAGCTTCTTCAGCTGTTCTTCTGTAGTGCGAGTCAAGTTCATGCGATTAGGTAGCATTATACAGCCTCCTTGGTAGGCTCTTTCCAGAAGTAACCTTGTTTCAGTGATGAAGACTTGGTTGCACCATCAAAGCAGATTTCATAAGTACGAGCGATATCATCTTGAATCATATTGGTATAGTTCTTATCAATCTCAGTATCCGTCGACAATATAACCACTTGGTGACTTGCAGTAGGGAAGTAGTTTTCTACTAGCTTATCTCTGTGGTGCGAATCCAAACGTCCAAGTGGAGTATCGATAATAATTGGCAATTTGCGACCTGATGTTTTACCTAGCGCTTCAAGGATTGAAATCGCATAAATTTGTTTTTCACCAGCTGACATCGCTTTGCGATTGATCTTAATACCGTGCTCGTCAATTAACTCAACATCAAATGTTGCTGGGTTAATTGTTGCTGAAATTTTTAAATCTTCTTTTCGGGCAAGCTTTTTATATGAAGCCACAAATTCGGATTCAAGTTGTTTTACGCGAGCTTTAGTTAGCTGCTCTGCAAACTTGTCTAGAAGTAGCATTGCATTTTGGGCATTAGCGACGCTGCTATCTTTATTAGCCAGATCTTTATTTTTGTCATGAAGTTTTTGAATTTGTTTTGCTGTTTCAAGCGCTAAGCGAAGTTCACGTTTCGCTTTTTCTAACAAGTCATGATACTTAATAATCAGTTTTTCTTTCTTCTTATCAAGCTCTCGTACGTCAGAAAATAAGCCTTGGACCTGCTCTTGCTCTGGTGCGCGTGCAATATTGTTAGACGCATTATCGATTTCATCTTCAACTAATTTTAAGCGAGTTCTAGCTTCGTTAAATCGGTTGAATGAGTCCGAAGATTGCTGGTTTACTTGGTAGTCTATAGTCGCCGATTGACGGTCTGATATATCAAGTAATAGATCTTGCTGTGAAACATTACCTAAGTGGTCCGCAAGACTATCAGTGATGGCTTCCATTGCTGCTGGGGCTGAACCACTTAAGTTGAAGGATAGCTTAGCTCGTAGTGTCTCAAGGAATGAGTCTAACTCTTGGCCAAAGTTTTGTTTTTGCTTGATGCTCTGTTCTTGCTTGATCTTCTCAAGTAAAGAAAACATTGTATTTGGAGCAAGTGAAAACGGTAAGCTAGTTTCCATTTCCATACGGATCTGTTTTTCTAACTCGACTTTCTCTTTTAATAACTCATCAACTTTTAGTGTTTCGGCTTCACGGGTTTTCGCCCATGCGCCACCACTTTGTGAAAGTTTGTTCTCTAAGTTGAGAATGTCATTTGATGTGAGCTCTATTTGAGCGTCAACAATATCAGCTTCTCCACGTAGCTTTTCTGAATTACGCTCATGTTCGATACGCTTGGTATCGAGCGAATCCATTTCTTCGCGGATTGATTGAGTAAGCGTTGAGGAGCCCTGTTTCTTTAGGTAAATACCTAGGTCACTCTTAAGCTTCCCAATAACATCTAGCCCTAGTAGGCGACGAACTGCAGTCTTTAAAACCTTCCCTGATTCATCTTCAGCCAAATCAGCGATTTTTTCACCATCAAAGAAGAAAAGATCAGCGATGCCAGTTGGGATTAATTCGTTTAAGAAACCTTGGCATTGTTCGTAATTGAGCTCGGGAATGGGAAGGCCATCTTTTTCGAGGCACAAATTGTCCTTCTTGTCTTTTTTCCAACCACGAATCACTTTGTATGTGTTTTCTTCGCCGTTTTGGCTGTATTTAAATTCAAGCTCAATAGATGCATTGTCTTGAACACCACCGTGCCCAACACCCTTATGGATCAAATCACCTAAAGCTTCAATATACTCGCCATTCGACATCAATTGGCCAAACGATTGACGACCAAAAAGAGCCAAACGAACGGCAGTAAGAATTGATGTTTTACCTGCACCGTTTAAGCCACCGAATAAAATGATCGGGCGTTCGGTGCCTTCAATAGCGCCGTTTAAACTAAGACGTGCAGGCGCCGGACGTAAATCTATTTCGTGGTATCCACGAAATACTCTGAAGTTGTTTAACGTTAATTTAGTAATCAGCATGACTTTAATTAAAACTCTTTTAGTAGCTGCTTATCGATATCAATCAATTGTTGATTGTAACGGTCAATTTCTTGCTGGTGAATATCAAACTCTGCCTTGCTTTGTAATGAGGCATGCTTTTGTTTGATCTCTTCAAGGCTTCCCCAGTCTTGTTTCAGTAGTGAAGCAATCTTATTGTTGATTCCGCTACGTCGACTTAGACCTTCCATTGAGACTTCAAGCTCAATTAGCTTCATTATCATTTCAGGTGCAATATCGAAATCTTCACTTAGCTCGTTGATAATTAGGGCATCATCTTTACCAAAACTTGCATTGTCGTCATAAACCCAATCAAGATCGTAGCCATAAACCTCATTGAAAATAGTCGGTAGGGAGTCATCCCAGTCAGGCTCGTTTGGATCGTGGATCCATTCTTGGCGAATAGCATGTAACTCTGGAACTGTTATCAGCTCAACTTCACGACCTTCAGATTTGTATTTCTTATCGAGCTCCAACAATTCACGCAACCACTGGCGACGATATTTTAGCCAGTAAGGGCCGGGAATAAATCGGATTAAATGCCAAGCAAGTTCTGTAGGATTCGGGTGAGCAGGGGTGCTTTTAACTAACTGATAGGAGTAGTGTTCAAGCAAGTGACCGTCTTGATACAGTCGAACCTGGGTTCCATCATCAGAAATTTCAAGGTGTTGCCCTTCGCCAAGAGTAATGCTACTTTTTACATCCTCAAGAGTTTTTAGCTCGTTACCTTTGTATGATGCTTGGTTTGTAACTTTCCCTGTACGACGCTTAAAGTTTCGGTATTCATCCTTATTTTTTGGAATCCCCGTTTCAGCGAGCATATCTCTGAATTCTAATAAAGGTGACATCCAAGATTCACCGTTTTGAATCAAACTTTCCATAGCGCGGTCTTTAGTTACCACGGTACATGTCCAGCATCCAAAACGAGAATTACCACAAGATGGGGTGGTTTCGTCAATAACCATTGGGCATTCCCCCTGGCCTGAAGAGTCTTTATAAAGATTCCAAAGAACTAAGTTTTTCCCTCCCCAAGGGTTTTCCCACTCAAGATCGTACCGATTGCTCCAGATGTTTTTGATGCCATAAGGTGTTTTTTCGGTTGTTAGATGGCAGAGCCTTAAAATTTTCCACACGTCATCCACACCCCAGGTATCGATGGGTGTAAAGATAAACGCATTGGAAAGAGTTGTATGGCGAGCCAGACGAGAGCCGTCAATTTTATGCTTTGCAATTACTTGAGCACGAGAAGCACTTTCATCACTACGCGAACCTAAAACCACAATAACTTCATCAAACTGAGATACTTTAGATTTGATGAAATCACTGACAGGGTTTATTTTCATTCGCTCTGTACACCATCGGAAAGAACGTGTGGGTGCAGGGTAACCTTTGCCTAATAGACTAGACCAAAAGGTTTGAGAATCTTCAGGGACAACTTTGTGACAAGTGATCGGCAGGTTGTCTCGCTTGGCCCCTTTGCTAATAGCGTCTAAAGAGTTGTTAATATGATTAACAACCACAGGGGTTTCGACAAGCGTATCGGAGGTCACAACAAAAACAGGTTTTGAGCGTTCTTCCTCTTTAAGGCCAAGTAGTGCCATGTAGATCAAGGTCATTATTGCAGATGAGTCTTTACCTCCGCTGTAACCAATCACCCACGGTCTTTTATCTGCACAATAGACGCGTTGGACGTCAGCAATATAGTGACTGAGTTTATTGTTTGCGAAATCTTCAGTGTTGATAAATTCTTGATATTCTTCGGCGAGATCTTCCGCCAATTGTAGCTCGTGTATCATGATAACTGCTTCTCTAGAGCTTTTTCTTCTGGGGTTAGTGGTAACCCCAGTTCAATTTTTAGTGCGTTGGCAGTTAGCTGAATATTCATTGTCGACTTACTCAGTTTGCCATGGTTCATACTGCGTTTTATCCATTCAGGATTGGTCTTTAACCAGTCTACGTCAGCTAGTTTTTGTAATTTCTTTTTCCAATCTTTAGGCTCTTGGCACAGAAGGTGTTTTCCTAATACGCCAATTGCATGTAAACCAACACCGTGTGCATGCAAGTACTCTTGACGAAGTTGTGCTGGTGAAATTTCTTTATCGATAACTAGTTGCCAATCTTTGATGTACCGTGTCACTTCTTCCCAAAATTCCGCAGCTAATTTTTTTTCTTCTTCGGTAAAGCCGTCTTTTGGTCCTTTGCTTAAAAGTGCTCTAGTCGATTGCTTAATGCTACTTAAGGTAAAAAGCTTATTCGATTTAGGACTGATGTTGGATTTTTCCATTTCGGTTAGACCAACAAATGGCTTTATATTTTTTGCCAATTCCCTTGCTAGTTCTGAACTTTCATCACGATGATCGTACAACGTGCCCAACGATGGGCTTGGTTTAACCGCATATTTATTTAAGTCCGCGAACATTTGTTGGCTGCGGCCCAAACCTTCATCAATGAAAAACAAAACAGGGATATTGTCTTGGCCTAAATCAGGGTTTTCTCGAAGTGCTTCTTCAATCGCTTTGCGTCGGTGTTGCCCATCATTAATCAAGATTTGAGCATCCATAGGGATCTTAAGTGTTCCTAGATTTGGTGCTCCATCATGATCATCGAACGATATATCAACACCTACCGATGCGGTCAAAGCGGAGAAGACGTATTCTTTGGGATTGTCTAACAAGTATTTGACCATCTCAGGAATACGAGTTTTATTTAGGGTTCTTTGAGCTCTCAGCTCTGGTGGAACGTCATCTTCGTTGTAGCTGAAAATTTTAGGGATAATCCTAAGAGGGCAAGTTGCAATATAGAAGGGGCGTCCTGCTTGAATACCTCTGACGGCAGGGAAAGAGTAACAGTAGCCTGAATCCTGATTTAGCATATTAGCCTCTATGTATGTCATTTTAATATGACATACATATTAGTCGGTATGTTATTTTTTGACAAACTAAAGTTTGAGTTTGTTATGTTAGGGCTGGTTTTGTGCGATAAATAACATGAGTATGCCAAAATTAGCGTTGTATTTTACAGCGATGTAATTGAGATTTCCATGTTTTACCTAATTTTTATGAAGGTTTCTTCGTTACCAGATTGAAGCCTTTAATGTGCTTCTTGTGCTTACCCAGCAGCGCTTCAAACTCCGCTCTGTTCATTTGCACTTCTTTATTGGAATCATAATCCATTAGCAACGCTAAACGCTGGTCAAAACTTTTCTGTTTTTTATACTTCTTATCGTCAGTTTGCATGTATAAGTGTTTGTTGAGTAGTGGCGGCCTACGCTGTTCATTTACGTAATCGAAGAAGTCGATGTCTTGCTCTGCCATCTTGATTTTTATGCGCTCAGTTAAAAAGGGCACCGACTTTTCAAAGGTATCATAAGCGGCTAGGGTGAGTTTTCCTGATGTGATGTGAATCTTTATGAGGTCAATTTCGTCACCTAGTTCGCCATACATTTGCAACCCTGAACCTACGTATACTCGTAGCAGTAGTGGTAAATCATCGATAAGGTCTCGATGTAGGATCAGTGAGTGCCCTTCGTTTAGCAGGCTTGCTGGTAGTTGGCCGTGTGCTTTCTCGCATTGCTGATGAATTAAGTCGGTGTCGGCAATCGCAAACAGTAATTCCGCAGCCAGGTTGATTGCGGTTTTGTAATCATCAAACAAGGCTTTGATGTCGCGCTTTAGGGGTTCTGGTTGCTGCGTATAGGGTTTTCTTTTCTCAAACAGTCCCATAGCAAAGTAGAGGAGAAGATCTTCTTTTCGGCTCTTTTCTGCTTGTTCAAATTTTTTGGTATCAAACATCTCTTGCAGTAAGTTGAAGGTTTTTCTGTGTGAGCCTATTAACTCAAGAATTTTGTCAGATTGTTCAAATTCATCATTGGCAGGAATACGCCCTAACTCTAAGCAGGTGTTCCAAAAGTCATTAAACAAGTCTTGATGTTGAGTAATAAGCAGTTTGGCTTTGTCTTTTGCTTCAATAGGTTCTGGCGAAGTCAGTTGCTGCCATTTGTGGTGGCGTTTGTATTTACTTTGCAGGTACAGTTGCTCTTCCAATTTGTCTTTGAAGATATAAAAAATACCAGGCGCGACGGTAATGGCACCTTCTTGTAGGCTTCTTTCTATGTACGCTTTGATCTCTGATTGCGCATAGTATTTTTGGAAGGTGTTACGAGAGGTGATGACCCCATCCTTATAAGGTTTGAACTGAGCAATGTAGTTTTCGTTAGCCAGCATGACAGAAACCACAAGAAACTTGTCTGCTAGCTCCCATGCGTCTAGTAGGGCTTCGAGTCTGTCATCTTGGTCTTCTATTACGTTAAGAACAAACCCTATGTTTACGATATCAGAACTGGATTTGTCGTTGTCGGGTTGAAAGTTCGGATCCCAACCCAGAGCGTCGAGGCCATGTGCTTCGAGCTCTCTTAAATCGTCTCCGCGGCCACAGCCATAATCGAAAATTGAGTGTTCGCCTTTTAAGTAGCCATGTTTAACGAGAGTTTTCATTGGTGCGGAGAGTTCATGACGCACGATGGCCGTTCTGTACCTATCAATCCCAGTTTCTTCTTGCGTTGTTACAGAGGAGCATCGGAATAGTCGACCATCGACAAGCTCATAACCATTGCGTGCTATTAGGTTTTCCCAAGAACGTTTAAAACCAATCAAACGGCTGTTTTCGAACAGGCCTGCATTCTCGCCTTCTTGTGTGAGTGAAACGAAATGTCCGTAATATTCACTCGTTGGTAAAACCATGGTCTCTTTTCTATGTAAGATCGGTGGGTTTTCAGATTCGCGATAACCTGTAATTTTGTGGCTTAGTTTAGAGAGGTCGACATTGAGGCTTTGTTCTAATGCGGGATAGGAATCAGTATAAAAATTAGGGTAGTGGAGAAGAGATAAACGGAACTCTTTTTTAAACAGTTTAACGAGGTTCCAGTCTTTTTCATCTAAGTTAACGGCTTTTGCTACGGCAGAAATGAACTGTATCAGTGCATTAGGTAGCGCACTGAATGCATCTTTATGGAGGTAAATCGCATTGGGCAGTTGTTTGCCTATGTTAACCTCAGCCACTAATTTAGAGAATTGATTCACATCCATGTTAGTTGCTCTTTTTAATGTTTATTAGTTAATGACAAGCTGTAGATTATTGAATGTCCGGCTTCCTCACTCGTGTTGTTTAGTGGCTGCTATTCGCTTTCATTATAAACTCACTCCACCAGCGCATGATTTCTTTCCTTTGTTCGAAAAAATCAGAGCGGTTATAGCTTGCTCTTGTCGAATTTTTGTCCATATGCGACAGGCAAGCTTCAATGTGAAGCGTATCGAATCCTTTTTCATGTAAAGCAGTAGAGGCAATGGCTCTTAATCCATGTGCTACAAGTTCATTTTTAAAGCCCAAACTACGTTTTAATGCTGCGTTAGCAGTAAAGATACTTAGGTGGCTTTTTGGGTTTCGTTCTCCGGGGAAGACGAATTCTTTACCTCCACTTTGAATCCTGATTTTTTCAAGAATACTAATAGCTTGTTTGGTGAGAGGGACTCTGTGTTCACGTCTACGTTTCATTTCCTCAGCAGGTATGGTCCAGCATTGTTTTATTAAATCGATGTCTTTCCAGCGTGTTCTAGCAGCTTCTTTTGGACGGGCGATGGTATGTAATTGCCATAAAAGAAGTAGTTTGGTTTTATCTTGAATGTTCTCATTCTGTTCTAAACGAGACAAAAATTCGTCTAATAATTCGGGACGTATAGTAGGCATGTTTTCAACTTGGTGTTTCTCAAATGAGTTGATCATTTTTGTTAGAGGATTAGCTGATATGACATCGCTCGCTACAGCGTATTCCATTATTTGATTTAGGCTTTGGCAAATTCTTTTAATGGTTGATAGTTTACCATCGGCTTCCAATGGCCTTAGTGTTTCAATAGCATCACGTCGACTGATCTTACTTATAGGAAGTGCGCCTAAATGGTCGAATACGTATTTTTCCAATGTTCTCCAGGTTCGTTCTGCATGAAATGGACTAACCGATTTACTCTTTCTTTCAAACCACATCGTTGCAACAGCAAGAAAGTTATCACTGTGCTTACGCAACTCTTCAATTCTCTTATCTTCTTTAAGGCGTTTAGGGTCTACACCTTCGGCAATTTGCTTCCTATATTCTGCTGCTTCTAATTTGGCGGCTGCCAGTCGTAAAGAGGGATAGGTCCCCATCGAAATTTTGGTTACTTTACGCGTTACAGGGTGACGATATTTAAACTGCCAGGCTTTCGTTCCTGTTCCTGCTCTGGAGCGTTTAGGTCGAATACGAAGTTGTAGGCCCTCTTCAACAGTGTAGGTATATTCCTTGTCTTTGATAACGAGAGCTTTGATTAATGTATCTGTAATTCGTTTGGCCATAACAATGATTACATGGAGTGATTGTGGAAACCATTGTATAGTAATTTAATCTGGTGGGGTACCAGGTGGGGTACCAAAATGTTGAATTGGAGCAGAATTTATTGGGATAACCTGGGATGTGGAATTCATTTAGGTTGTTGTAATTTATAAGGTTTTGGTATTTATTGGGTGGTTGTGGGATTTTGATTCAGGTGCCCCGGAAACCATTGAATAGACATAGAGATAAACCTTGATAAATATATTTGCTGCACATTGTAAGGGTTGGATGATACGTGTAAAGGTATATCTATCCCGACCTTCAATGAGCTCAGTGAGTTTGCTTGAAGTATAGGCGACTTGGTGATGTTTATTTAGCTGATGATTGACCTATTGAAGGTGGGAGCCGCTAATCTTGTAAAGCGTAAAAAGCCGCTATGTCTTTCAAATCTTGATCGTTAAGCTTACTTAGTTGCGCTCGCATCATATCCGCGTAATCGCCCTGCCTATCTCCGGTTTGATACGCTTTCATTGTATTAAAGAGATAGGTTGGATCTTGGCCAGAAAGCTTAGGATAGGAGTTATTAGTCGATTGACTGGTAGGGTTATGACAAAAAACGCAGCTTGGTGATTTAACTTTACCTAGTTCAGCGTCGCCAAAATCAGAGGCATGAAGGTTAGAGGAAAGAGCTAGTAATATTAGAGCGAAGGTTGGGTAATGCACGTTTTTACTCCGATAAAAACATGATTATAAAGCTTCCCCTAAGAGGAAGCTCAAGTCTTATTTGTTCTGGGTGAACATTTAGTATGGCTTAAAGCGCATTTTCCAACTTAGTTAGGAAAGTAGCGATGTCTTCTGAACTGATATCTCTATGAGTAACAAATCGAACAGGGTTCCCTGGTGACATCGTAATGCCTTGTTCACCTAACTCTTGTGCGATGCGGTTGATATCTACTGACTCATCTAATTTAGCAAACACAATGTTAGTTTGAATGAAATCAGGGTTAACAGAAAAACCTTCTAGTTTGCTTAAACCAATCGCTAGATTTTTTGCGTTCTCGTGGTCAGCTTTAAGTTGAGTAACGTTCTCTGTTAAAGCCATTTTTCCCGCTGCGGCAAGAATACCTGCTTGGCGCATACCGCCACCGACCATTTTACGTAGGCGGCGTGCTTTAGCGATGTACTCTTTACTACCAAGAAGTAGAGAGCCAATCGGCGCGCCTAAGCCTTTTGATAAACAGATCGTCATTGAATCGAAGTGTTGTGCGATCTCTTTAATGTGAACATCCAGTGCTACTGCTGCATTGTATACGCGCGCGCCGTCGAGGTGCATTTGCAGGCCGTGTTGGTTTACGAACTCACGTGCTTCCGCTAGATAAGACATTGGCAGGACTTTACCATTGATCGTGTTTTCTAAACTAAGAAGCTTGGTACGAGCAAAGTGGCTGTCGTCGGGCTTAATCGCAGCGGCAAGCTTTTTAAAGTCTAAAGTACCGTCTGGGTTATTCTCGATTGGTTGAGGTTGGATAGAACCAAGGACCGCAGCGCCGCCAGCTTCGTATTTGTAGTTGTGCGCCTGCTGGCCACACAGATATTCATCACCACGCTCACAATGCGCCATTAAGCCAAGAAGGTTGGCTTGTGTACCTGAAGAGGTAAACATTGCCGCTTCAAAGCCTGTCTCATTTGCTGCCCACTGTTCTAGTTCGTTGACGGTTGGGTCATCGCCATAAACATCATCGCCCACTTCTGCGTTTGCCATTGCGTCACGCATAGCTTGCGAAGGTTTAGTTACGGTATCAGAACGAAAGTCCATGTTTCTCTCCTAGAGTACTTTAGGTAGCCATATAATTGGCTATAGATGGCCACATAGTTGGGCTTTACTTAAACAAGCGATAGTTTTGGTATCAGTGATTTGATCGTGTCGTATTTTATCGTGCAGTTCTTCTAAACTCAGTTCGATCACTTCTATTACTTCATCGTCATCGCATTCAAAGCGGGTAGTGAGGCTTAAGTCTTTTGCGACAAACAGATGTTGTATCTCATCACAGAAGCCAGCCAAAGGGGTGACTTGCCCCAAGCTTTGAAAAGAAGTTGCACTGTAACCTGTTTCTTCTTCCAGTTCGCGTTGGGCACATTGAAGAGGTGTCTCATCTATTTCCATCGTGCCTGCGGGTAGTTCCAAAAGCCATTTCTTTAGAGAAGGGCGGAACTGGTTAATGAGGATGATTTTTCCAGACGAAGTGATAGGAAGAATAACTGCCGCGCCAGGGTGATTGATTGTTGTATGTTTTACCACGACGTTCGTAGGGAGCGTCACGTTCTCCTCTATGAGAGAAATACTTTTCCATTTATGGATAACTTTACTCATGCAGTCTGGCCACATTCCTTGCCAATTTTTCGTATAACGGAAGACGTGCACCACCATAACGTCTATGGTGTCGAAAATAAAAGAAAAATTAGGTTTCGTATTAGATTTAGTTTCACGCCGTTCGTGATGTTACTCTCATAATTGGAATCTATGATTGCGCCAAAATTACCGACGTAACCATCTGATATAAATGCAACTCAATAATAAAATGCACTTGTAACAAAGTGCTAACAAATGTATAAAAACAATTCTACACTCTCAACTATTCAAAGATTTTCGGAGTAACGCATGAACCCTTCTATTTCTTCACATGCTGACAAGGCGCTACTCTCTGAAAGAATCAATAAATTAGCGCATGCTCTGTCTGATGGTGTCTACGAAAGAGAAGACACCATTAAGCTTTGTTTACTGGCTGCTTTGGCTGGTGAAAGCGTGTTTCTATTAGGCCCTCCGGGCATCGCAAAAAGCCTTATCGCGAAACGTCTCATTCAGGCTTTTGATAACAGCAGCTATTTCGAATATTTGATGACTCGTTTCTCTACTCCCGAGGAAGTGTTCGGCCCACTAAGTATCCAAGAATTAAAAGACAACGGTCGTTACGTAAGACTAACCGAAGGCTACCTACCAACTGCACAAGTCGTCTTCCTCGATGAGATCTGGAAAGCCGGCCCTGCAATCCTAAACACGCTACTTACTGTCGTTAACGAAAAGACTTTCAAAAACGGCAGTGATATTGAACGTGTACCGATGCGTCTACTAGTATCGGCATCCAACGAACTTCCAGATGAAGACAGCGGCTTGGAAGCACTTTATGACCGTATGTTGGTACGCGTGTTCGTGAACCGTATTCAAAACAAACAAAACTTCAAATCGATGCTGACGACGGGTACTTCTCAAGAAGCGGTAATTCCAAAAGGTTTGGCGATTACGGACATTGAATACCATCAATGGCAGAAAGAGCTCGATAAGCTGGAACTGACAGACAATTCGTTTGATAAGTTGTTTGAACTAAAAACCATGCTTGAAGAGACGGTTAAGAAGCAAGGCTCTGCTTCAGAGTCAGAATTGTATGTATCAGACAGACGCTGGAAGAAGGCCGTTAAACTATTGAAAGCGAGTGCGTTCTTCAGTGGTCGCGATAGCGTGAACCCGCTGGATATTATGCTTCTGCAAGATTGTTTGTGGCATAGCCCAGAATCACGTGATGTGGTTCGTAGCGTGGTGAAAGACTTTGCATTGAACCGAGCGTTTGATCAACAAGAGTCGAAAGCTCAAATTGAAATGTCTCGTGAAGAGTTAGAAGAGATTCAAGACGATGTTGAATCAACGTTGTCGGTGTCACTTTCTATGGAGTCAACCAGTGGCTTGTTGCGTAAAGATGTTTACCAGAATGACATCAAGAACGCGAAAATGTACAGCGTGGGCAGTGCTTACAATCTAGTGAAACTGGTTATGCTGCAAAGCAACATGTCGGTTTCTGAATCTGAGAAAGGCGATAGCCGTTGGGTATACGTAGCCAAAGACGATTTTGATCGTGTTCTTAAAGAAGGTCACGGTGATATTTACGGTTACGTAAACGAAAATAAAAACCTATGCCGTTTAAAACTCGACTTGGATGCATCAAACCAATTAGTGATTAAAGACATCGCCAATCGCTCTGTATTGGTGAGTGTGGTTACTACTGACGGTTTAGACCAAGAACTGTACAACAAGTGGTTGAGTGGCGCTGAGAAAGCCTTAGAACAGTTAACTGAAGCTGAATTCAAGTTAAAACGCGTTCGTACTGAATTCCATGATGCATTACCTCATAACTATATTGACCCTGATTTACCAAAAGCGATGGAAGCAAGTTTGCAATCGGTAACGCAAGATCTTGAAACCACGAAAGTGAAGAGTGCCAAGATCGCTCAGCGTATTAAGTTTATGAGCCAGTACTTCGAGTAAGAGGAGAGCATATGTTAGGAGCAGACGGCTTAAACCTCGCTTTGATGGTAGCTGATTCCGGAATCATTGATACCGCGATGAATGATCTCATCGCTCGTTCTCAAGTCATGATGGCTGCAGAGAACAAAGGTGTGAAAACATCAGTGAAAAACCACTTAGTTAAATGGCGCGGTAAAGTTAAAAAACGCGTTACTAAGGTGTGTGAAACTGATCGATTCCAAGAGGAAATCGCCCTTTACCAAGAAGTGATTTACTGGGATGAACCTCAGTTCTTTGATGAGATTGACAGCGTTATCAAAAAGCTGGAGTGGCACTCAGCGTTTTATCTACAAGCTCGACGCCTTATGGAGAACAACAAGGGTGTTTATAACGCGATGTTTCCACACTACTTTTGCGACCAATGGTACCAATCACTTTCTGATGCGATTAAACAAGCTCAAGTAACTGAACTTGAAACAAGCAAAGAAAAAGTCTTAGCCGATCTTTATCAGCGCATGGAAACCATGAAAAACATGGATAAAGTGACTGAGTCGGGTGATGAAGGCAGTGTAGGGCGCTTGTGGGACATGGCTTCTGCCAAATTAAGCAAAACAGACCTTACCATCATGAAACGTCATGCTGAGTTCTTGAATAAGCACAAGGGCTTGCAAGAGATCGCTGAAAAGCTAGGCCGTATGGCTGGTGAGGAAGATGATCCTTCGCTACACAAAGCCCCTGTAGAAGAATTGCAGGTGGTTGAAGAGAAAAGCGATGAAGCGGTCGATGATATTGTCGGGATTCATGAAAGTGATGACCTTAACAAGATGCTGCCAAACGAAACCATGTTCTTAGCTTATCCTGAACTTGAGGTTATCTTTTACAAGCACTTGGCCGACAAGCGTTTACTGAGCTATCGCTCGCAAGGTAAATCACGCACGTTACGCAAAGTGAAGGCGCAAAAACCAGATAGCAAGAACATCGATATTGAAAAGGGCCCGTTTATCGTCTGTGTGGACGCTTCGGGTTCTATGAGTGGTTTCCCTGAGCAGTCTGCTAAAGCAATGGCTTATGCCTTAATGCAAATTGCTCTTGCAGAAGAGAGAGACTGTTATGTGATTCTTTTTTCTTCTGAGCAGATTACCTATGAGTTAACAAGGCAAGATGGCCTACGTGAAGCGAGCGACTTCTTAAGTTACTCATTCCACGGCGGTACGGATTTGGAACCTGTTCTCATGAAGTCGATTGACCTAATGACTGGTGATAAATACAAGAATGCCGATTTAATCGTACTTTCTGACTTTATTGCGCCGAAACAATCAGACGAAATGATTGCTCAGGTTGAAAAGTTGAAAGAACACAAAAACCGTTTCCATGCGGTTAGTCTTTCTAAGTATGGCAACCCTCAACTTATGACTATGTTTGACCACTGCTGGGCGTATCATCCGAGTCTTGTCGGTCGTTTCATGAAGAAGTGGTAGCGCTAGAACATCTTGTTTAACTCGATTTTGCTGTGTGTTTTTTGATTAAAGAGATCGAACATGCAGCAATTTGATTTAAATGTCAGCAAACGGAATTTAAATTAACTTTTTTGTTTGACTATCTCCCCTCAATCCGTAAAGTAGGCACCCGAACACAGCGGTGCGGCTTACTTAAGTCCCTAAAGTGTTGAATTAAAAAAGGCGCCTTGGCAGAGTGGCTATGCAGCGGATTGCAAATCCGTGGACCTCGGTTCGACTCCGGGAGGCGCCTCCATTCTTTTTCTTAGCTTGATAAGTTAAGAGATATTAAGAATGAAAATGCGATACTAGCTCAGTTGGTAGAGCGCAACCTTGCCAAGGTTGAGGTCATCGGTTCGAACCCGATGTATCGCTCCAAATTTTGTAGTGTTGATTCATTTTGACATTAAGATGGTGTTTTACTTTTCAGTAATCGGCATCGCAATAAAGAATTGCGTGCCCTGGTGGTGGAATTGGTAGACACAAGGGATTTAAAATCCCTCGACGTTCGCGTTGTGCCGGTTCAAGTCCGGCCCGGGGCACCATCTATTTGATTATTACCTCGCTTGGTATTGATCAAAAGAGTTGTTCTCTTAAAACACTATTGAAGGCGCCTTGGCAGAGTGGCTATGCAGCGGATTGCAAATCCGTGGACCTCGGTTCGACTCCGGGAGGCGCCTCCATAATTCAGAAAAAACCAGTCCTAGTGACTGGTTTTTTCGTTTCTGGCCCCGCTAAAAGCTTCCTACGTACCCATTTCAATGCTTATCAAAGAAATCTTTGTTACGGATATACTTGCTCATCAAGTGGTAAGAGAAAGGTCTTATCAGCCAACTAAAGATAGAGCGACCAAGGCGGATTAATGTAGGAGTGTTCTCATAGATTCGTCCGTTATAAAGCCAAAGCACTTTACCTACATGCCAATAGAGCAAAGGAACCGGTGGCATGAAGGTCACGATGTCGATGTCACAGCAAATTCGGTAGGTCTTCTTACTCATGCGATAGTGCTTTCGAAAGCTCCAATCACCAATGGCGGGTTGGCCAAAAGTCACTATTCGTTTAATACAGCCTGGGTACTTTTGATCAAAGTAATCAGCGAAGACACAACCGATAGCGCCTCCGGAAGAGTGGCCAGTAATAGACACTCTTTTTCCTTGTTCGATGAGAGGTGTGAGCGTGGCTTCCAAGCGCTCAATAACGGTTAAGCCAAGCTTATCTTCATTACGACTTGGCTGGCTCTCTTGAAACATTAGATGGTAGAAACCCGCATGCACACGATAATTGAGCCCAATTCTCTTACAGCTTCTGGTCCATAGAGCAAAGGTTAGTAGCCAATCTGAGATACTGTGCGATCCTTTGATTACCACAACCACTTCATCTTTGTCGCTACTCCACAACACTCTAATCATGGTTTTACCAAACTGGTTCTTGATGATGCGTTGTCCATTAGGGTCAAAACCATAGCGAGTCTGCTTAAAAACTCTAGGGTAGGCGAGGTTACAAAGAACGGCATAGCGCTCATATTGATATCGTTTTAGTGGTTTCACATGTTTACTTCTTAATAAGAGTTACTTCAAACTCTAATCGTTGAATGTGAAAAGCACATGAAAACGCCATTTGCTTGGTTTAAAACAATAAAATCACCGCATTCAATTGGTATTTGAATCAATGGTTGTCAGTGATTTGTCCGTTTAAATTAGAAATCCAAGTATAAGAACCGTACAAGCTGCACTAAATTTATTCTTTTGAGTTCGATAATTAATCACTTGAATTAAAAGATAAAATTTATTGTTGACGAATTTTTTCCTTCCGTTAAAGTACACCTCGTTCTCACGGCTTAGGTCGCTGAGAGATGGTGTTTTTACTTTTCAGTAATCGGCCTCGCAAGATTGCGTTGCCCTGGTGGTGGAATTGGTAGACACAAGGGATTTAAAATCCCTCGGCGTTCGCGCTGTGCCGGTTCAAGTCCGGCCCGGGGCACCATCTATCTAGCTTCTACATTTTGAGTAGAGTGATGAACAAAGAGTTGTTCTCTTAAATCACTATTAAAGGCGCCTTGGCAGAGTGGCTATGCAGCGGATTGCAAATCCGTGGACCTCGGTTCGACTCCGGGAGGCGCCTCCATTCTTTCTCTTAGTTTGATAAGTTAAGAGATAATAAGAATGAAAATGCGATACTAGCTCAGTTGGTAGAGCGCAACCTTGCCAAGGTTGAGGTCATCGGTTCGAACCCGATGTATCGCTCCAAATTTTGTAGTGTTGATTCATTTCGACATTAAGATGGTGTTTTACTTTTCAGTAATCGGCATCGCAATAAAGAATTGCGTGCCCTGGTGGTGGAATTGGTAGACACAAGGGATTTAAAATCCCTCGACGTTCGCGTTGTGCCGGTTCAAGTCCGGCCCGGGGCACCATCTATTTGATTATTACCTCGCTTGGTATTAATCAAAAGAGTTGTTCTCTTAAAACACTATTGAAGGCGCCTTGGCAGAGTGGCTATGCAGCGGATTGCAAATCCGTGGACCTCGGTTCGACTCCGGGAGGCGCCTCCACTATTCAAAGTTGAAAGGCCAGCAGAAATGCTGGCCTTTTTGCTATCTGAAATTCTAAACCCTCATGCTATGTTCAAACTTCCACGTATGCTCTCTAATCAGTAGCACCACTAGGAACAAGCTATATCAGATCACTTTTGTGCCGGTCTTTTCCTTATGTAAACCTATCATTTGCTAAACAACCAACAGCATCTGTTAACCAATTGCGCCGTTTGTGAGTGGAATGAGTGGGGAATGGAAAAGGGCGACTGTCTTTTGCGTCATTAAATTCTTCATATTTATACATAGTTGCTCATGATCCTGTAACGCTTTCATGAGTTATTACACTTATTATGACCACAAGTGAAAATGATTGTCATTTACTTGTGTTGCTGCTAACCTATTGTGAAACTTTACAACATCTTATTTACTGCACGAAAGTGTATATAAAACCCCGCTAAACTTTATTAAACCTACGGTTATTCGTTTACTTCGTATGATAAATCAGCAGATCTACCTCTTTTGTCCTACCCCTTTAGGGTAGTTCGATTTCGTAATTGATTTACATCATATTTTCATTTTCTTTCATAATTCATTATTCGCTCAGTTAAGAAATATATAACCTTCAGGAATTCTTATGAGCAAGATGAAGCTAGTCGTAATCGGTAACGGGATGGTCGGCCATCGCTATATCGAAGATTTAGTCGAGAAGACAGACGTTGCTAACATGGACATCACAGTCTTCTGTGAAGAGCCTCGCGTAGCCTATGATCGTGTACACCTTTCTTCTTACTTTTCACACCATACTGCGGACGAACTTTCTTTAGTTAAAGAAGGCTTCTACGAGAAACACGGCATCAACATGCTGATCGGTGAGCGTGCTATTAACGTTAACCGTGAAAAGAAAACAGTTTACTCAAGTACTGGTCGTGAAATTCAATACGACAAGCTAATCCTTGCTACAGGTTCATACCCATTCGTTCCGCCAATCAAAGGTAACGAAGGTAAAGACTGTTTCGTTTACCGCACAATCGAAGACTTGAAAGCTATCGAAGCAACCGCTAAGAATTCTAAATCTGGTGTGGTTGTTGGTGGTGGTTTGCTTGGTCTTGAAGCTGCAGGCGCACTAAAAGCTCTTGGTGTAACCACGCACGTTGTTGAGTTTGCTCCAAAGCTAATGGCTGAGCAGCTTGACCAAGCGGGTGGTAACCAACTTCGTCAAAAAATCGAACGTATGGGCGTTAACGTACATACAAGTAAGAACACGCTTGAGATTGCTCCTGAAGGCACTGAAGCTCGTAACGTAATGCGCTTTGCAGACGGTACAGAGCTAGAAACTGATTTCATCGTATTCTCTGCTGGTATTCGCCCACAAGACAAACTTGCTCGTCAAATGGGGCTGGGTATTGCACCACGTGGCGGTATCGAGATTAATGATCACTGTCAAACGACAGACAAAGACATCTACGCAATCGGTGAGTGTGCGTCTTGGAACCAAACGTTCTACGGCCTAGTGGCTCCTGGTTACAAAATGGCAACGGTAGCGGTTGACCACGTTGTTGGTAACGAAAGCACATTTGAAGGTGCTGACATGTCTGCGAAGCTTAAGCTTTTGGGCGTGAAAGTAGGCTCTATCGGCGATGCGAACGGTCGTACTCCTGGCTGTAAGAGCTACGTTTACCAAAACGAAGAACAAGAAGTTTACAAGCGTCTAATCGTTTCTGAAGACAACAAGAAGCTGCTTGGTGCAGTAATGGTTGGCGACACGTCTGACTACGGTGATCTTCTACAGCTTATGCTGAACGAAATCGACCTACCAGAACACCCAGATGCATTGATTCTTCCTGCTCATGCTGGTGCTGAAAAGCCAACACTTGGCGCGGATTCTCTTCCTGAGTCTGCTGTTATCTGTTCTTGTTTCGATGTGACTAAAGGCAAGATCGCTCAAGCGGTTGCTGAAGGTCACCACACAATCGGTGATATCAAAGCAGTAACAGGCGCAGGTACTGGTTGTGGTGGTTGTATTCCACTAGTGACTTCAGTACTAAACGCTGAACTTGCTAAAGCTGGTGTTGAAGTGAAGAACGACGTGTGTGAGCACTTTGCATACTCTCGCCAAGAGCTTTTCCACCTAATTCGCATCGAAGAAATCAAAACGTTCGATGAGCTATTAGAGAAATACGGTAAAGGCTACGGCTGTGAAGTATGTAAGCCTCTAGCAGGTTCTATCCTTGCTTCTTGCTGGGGTGAACACATCCTTAAGCCTGAATTAGTGAAGCTGCACGATACCAACGACAACTTCCTAGGTAACATGCAAAAAGACGGTACTTACTCTGTAATCCCTCGTATGGCGGGTGGTGAAGTAACACCTCAAGCACTAAGCGTACTTGCTGATGTTGCTGCAGAATACAACCTGTACACCAAGATCACTGGTGCACAACGTATCGGCCTGTTCGGTGCTCAGAAAGATGACTTACCAGCTATCTGGAAGAAGTTAATCGCTGCGGGTTACGAAACGGGTCAAGCTTACGCAAAAGCACTTCGTATGGCTAAGACATGTGTAGGTTCGACTTGGTGTCGCTACGGCGTTCAAGATTCAGTTGGCCTAGGCGTGATGATCGAGAACCGATACAAAGGCATCCGTACTCCTCATAAGATGAAGTTCGGTGTGTCGGGCTGTACTCGTGAGTGTGCTGAAGCTCAAGGTAAAGATTTAGGTATTATCGCAACAGACGCTGGTTGGAACATGTATGTGTGTGGTAACGGTGGTATGAAGCCTCGCCACGCAGACTTACTGGCAAGCGACCTAGACCAAGAAACGCTGATCAAATACATCGATCGTTTCATGATGTTCTACATCCGCACGGCTGCGCCACTACAACGTACTTCGGTATGGATGGACAACCTAGAAGGTGGTGTTGATTACCTACGTGAAGTGATTGTAGACAACAAGCTTGGTATCAATGACCAACTTGAAACTGACATTGCTGGCCTAGTAGATAACTTTGCTTGTGAGTGGACAGACACTATCAACGATGAAGCTCAACTTAAACGCTTTGCACACTTCATCAATGCTGATGACCGTGATGAAAACGTTGTGTTTGTTGATGATGGCCGTGAACAACACCGTCCTGCGACATTCACTGAGAAACACCCTGAAGCCATTACTTCAAAGCATCAGGGCGACATCATTCACGTAGAATCTGTTTAAGGGGAGACGACATCATGGCATTTACCAAAGTTTGTAAGATCGAAGACATTATCCCAGGTACAGGTGTTTGTGCGTTGGTTGGTGGTGAGCAAGTAGCTGTATTCCGCCCAACTGAGGCTGAAGAAGTATTCGCGATTAGCAACACAGACCCATACTTCCAATCTAACGTGCTATCACGTGGTTTGATTGTTGAGCACAAAGAAGAGCTTTGGGTAGCAAGCCCACTTAAGAAGCAACGCTTTAACCTAGCAACAGGTGTGTGCATGGAAGACGAGAACTTCAACGTGAAAGCGTACAAAGCTCGTGTTGCCAAAGGCGCTGTAGAAATCTCTGCTTAATCTTCGGATGAGTAAGATTTGATAGTTCAAGGGTTCTAGTTCTCGATATTGCCTTAACTCGGCAACTAGAGCCTTTTCCTATCCAATTTTAACTTTTAATTTAAACTTTTTAAGGACAACCTTATGTCTCCTGATTACAAACCAGCTGAATTCGTTCAAACGATGATTGATGTGGGTGAAGCGAAAACGAAAACAAGTACTCGCGATCTTCTGATTCGAAGCACTATGGCTGGTATCATCCTTTCTCTAGCGGTTGTTGTTGCTATTACAGCAATGGTTCAAACCGGTATTGGCCTTGTTGGCGCACTTGTGTTCCCAGTTGGCTTCGTCATTCTAAGTGTAATGGGTTATGACCTAGTAACTGGCGTATTCGGCCTTGCACCTTTAGCGAAATTCGACAACCGCCCAGGTATTACTTGGGGTCGTATCCTACGTTGTTGGGGTATTGTTGGTCTTGGTAACCTTATCGGTTCTTTGATTGTTGCTTTCCTTGTTGCAGTATCACTAACGGGTAACTTCTCTTTAGAACCAAACGCTGTTGCTCAAAAGTTCATTGCTGTTTCTACAGGTCGTAGCCTAGGTTTTGAAAACATGGGTATGGACGGATGGATCACGTGTTTCGTACGCGGTATCTTCTGTAACCTTATGGTATGTCTAGGTGTGATTGGCAACATGACTGCACGCACAGTATCTGGCCGTGTAGCAATGATGTGGTTCCCAATCTTCATCTTCTTCGCACTCGTATTTGAGCACACAGTGGTAAACATGTTCCTATTCCCACTAGGTATGATTCTTGGCGCTGATTTTGGTATCGCGACATGGTTGAACTTCAACCTTATCCCAACAATCCTAGGTAACATCGTTGGTGGTCTATTAATGACGTGTGTTCCTCTATACCTAACTCATGCTAAAACAGCTCCTTCTCTAGGCGCTAAGTAATTAGATAGTTCTAGGTTAATGAGCAACTAATAATGTGTGTTAAGCCCCAAGCTGTTGATTTGGGGCTTTTTTGATCTTAACACTCTCTACTTTGATAACCGTGCACCTAAGGCGAGCAATGTGTGCTTGATGATGGTGCAAATGTCAGGGTTTTCCAACGTAATAGATTGTTTTGTTATATAAACTTCTATCTTGATTAGAATTAATCGTAAAGTTTTATGGCAACAACTGATAGTCTAAGAAGTAGGGATATTGGTGATTCATACAACGATGAATCGTCATACAGAATTAAGCTTGAAATATAACAAGCTAACTTTCGGAGCAAAGCATGTCAGAAGTATCGCCATCGAATGTTAAAACAGGAAACACAGGATTTGTTTCATTAGTAGGTGCAGGTCCGGGCGACCCAGACTTACTTACGTTAAAAGCGGCACGAGTGATTCAACAAGCAGACGTGTTGGTTTATGACCGTTTGGTATCAAAAGATATTTTGGCGATGGCTAATCCAGAAGCGGAAATGTTGTATGTGGGCAAAAAGCTCGATCATCACTGCGTACCGCAAGATCAGATCAACCAACTATTAGTGACCAAAGCTCAAGAGAACAAACACGTAGTGCGTCTAAAAGGTGGTGACTCGTTTATCTTTGGTCGTGGTGGTGAAGAGTGTGAAACGTTAGCTGAGAATGACGTGAGATTTGAAGTGATTCCGGGCATCACAGCTGCTGCCGGAGCAACGGCTTATGCGGGCATTCCGTTGACGCACCGTGATCATGCACAAAGCGTGCAGTTTATTACAGGTCACTTGAAGAAAGATGGTGAAGATATTGACTGGCAATCTCTTGCTCAGCACAACCATACCATCGTGTTTTACATGGGCTTGAAAGAGAGTCCGAACATTCAGAAGAATCTACTCGATAATGGTATGCGAGCTGACATGCCAGTTGCGATCATCGAAAACGGTACACGCCAAGAACAAAAGGTGTTTAGAGGTGGGTTACGTGATTTAGCTGACCTTGCGAGCGTCGCAAAGAGCCCAGCGCTGATTGTTGTAGGCAGCGTGGCTCAGCTCCATGAAAAACTTGCTTGGTTTAACAAACAAGCTTGATCGTTTGACCTTCTAATTGGATCTCTAAGCCACTACTGAGTCCATCAAGAATCAAATACTGCAGCGGCTGCCTTGTCGCTGCATTTCTTGTTGGCGCATCGGCATTTCGTCAATGATATTGGTGATCTGTTTCCAATCTGTTTTGCCACTCCATCGGTGCTTCTCTTTCCCGTCTTTACCAATCAAAACAGCGGTATGTGATCCTTTCGGGATCTCGTAAATACTGGTGACTGCTTCTAAGTTAAACTCTTCTTCTAACCAAGTTGGGACTGTGTAACCACTCTCAGCAATAACCATAATGACGACATCTCGTTCGTCCAATTGACAGTTATTGAGCAACACTTCATTCAGAAACTCTTTAACGATTGAATCTTCCTTTGGAGCGAAATAAATCACACTGCGGTGTGGCAAAGGCTTTGAGTGAGAATAAGCGGGGTAGGCGAGTACTGAATTGATGGTTAAGCTCATGATTATTACCGTGCTGATGGTCAGTAGTTTAAGCAAACTAAACCAGCTACCAGAGTTTGATGGTTGATTTAAAGTTTGCATCGCTTTGGTTGTGTCGATGCTTACGATCGAATTGTGTGTTTGTCGGTGCAGCATTGCCAACCTCCCTTTAAAAACTCTAAGCCTGAGTACGATTTGAACGCTACGTAAAGAAGAAGGTGAAGATCAGAACCACCTAAGAAACGCTCAAAACAAATCCACTTACAATAAGCATAGTTAGGATTACGTAAAGACACTTAGCTTTACGTTAACGATAGCTGGCAGGTTCATTTTTATTGAGTAAAGCGACTCGCATTTTACAATTGAATAGAATAGGGTATACGGAAAATCTAAAGGTATGAATTTATGGAAAACATAGCAATTTTGGTCGACGTTCAGAACGTTTACTACACGACGCGCGACAAATACCGTTCTAACTTCGACTATAACCAGTTTTGGTATGTTGCCACGGAAGGGCGTAACGTTATTGCAGCTAATGCTTACGCAATCTCAAGCCAAGATCCAAAGCAGCGTCAATTTCATCATATCCTTCGTGGTGTGGGCTTTAATGTGAAGTTAAAGCCGTTTATTCAGCGTCGAGATGGCAGTGCAAAAGGCGATTGGGATGTGGGTATTGCGTTAGACGCGATAGAACTTGCTGAGACGGTTGATACGATTGTTTTGGTATCAGGAGACGGTGATTTCGAAATCCTTGTAGAGCGAATCAAAGAGCGCTTTGGCAAGCCTGTTGAAGTGTATGGTGTTCCCGGGTTAACTGCTCAAAATCTTATCGATTCTGCATCAAAATTTGTACCGATTGAAAAAGATTTTCTTCTATAGAGGAAATCGGGCACTTTATAATTGAAATCAATAATAACGATAATTAGAATGCAAACAGTTCTTATTTATCGGTATGTGTAATGTCTCGCGTTTTAGTTGTTGATGATGATATTCAATTGTGTGAATTACTGGGTGAAGTGTTAGAAAATGAGGGGTATCACGTTGATACTGTTCATTGCGGTGAATCCGCGCTTGAGTTTATTCAATCTCACCCTGTCGATTTGGTTCTACTCGATGTAATGCTTCCGAACCTAAGCGGTATTCAAGTGGCAAGACGCATTTGTCAGCGTTTTGCTACTCCCATTCTTATGTTGACCGCGCTTAATGACGACGCTTCAATGCTTGATGGCTACCAAGCGGGCGCCGACCAGTACATCGCCAAACCTTTCAATGTTCCTGAGCTCCTGACTCGTATAAAGGTGATTTTACGCCGAGTGGGCTTTGAGCGTCAGAGACAATCTTTAGCTTCCTCTAATCACGGCTTGTGTGAACAACTCTCTCGTTTGCCATTAACTGGCACTGAAAAAGACTTGCTTGATTATTTGGTCAAAAATGACGGTATTGTCGTCTCAAAATCTGATCTGCAAATCCATGTACTCAAGAAAGAATTGTGTCCCTTCGATCGTAATTTAGATATGCATATCAGCAATATACGTAGAAAGCTCGTTCAGGCAGGTTTGTCTAAACAACATATAAAAACCGTTCGTGGTAAAGGTTACAGTTACCTAGAGTCGGTCGGAGCATGAGTAAAAAACTGCTGCGTTGCCCTGATTTTATTGCTAAGCGTAAAGACGGACTCACTTTCCAACTGTTCAGTTACCTGACCGTCATTTTGGTGAGTATTTTGATCCTGCAAGGTGTCGCTGAAAGAGCCTTGATGAAAGCGCTGCTTAAAGTCCCAGAATCGGTAAAAGCGGAAATGCTCGACCTTGCTTACCAAGCGAATGTGTTGATCGAAGAAGGGGACATGGATGAACTCGCGGACTGGGGTAATGCTCAGCAGTATTATCTGTTCGTCATTGATAAAGACAATCGTCCGATCACACATCGTCACATGCACCCACATTTTGAATTTAAGCTCAAATACTTAAGAACGTTAGATCACCAACTTAGTGATCGTGTGAGTAAGCCGATCTTCGGCCTACCACTGGATAACGGTAAAACACTGGTTATCCAACTACCGCACCAGTTTCATCCCGCAAAATCTTTTGCGCCATATTCCTATATGCTTAAAGCATTGATTGCATTGGTCGTATTGTCTCTGTTCTCGATTATCATGGCCAAAAGCCTTCAGCAACCGTTGGATAGATTGAGAGAAGCGAGCCGCAGACTGGCTCAAGGTGACTTCACGGTCAGTGTGGTGTCGGAGTTGAACTCCACCACGCGTGAATTCAACGAGCTTGCACACGATTTTGATTATATGACCTTTGAGATTAAATCTCTGGCTGAAAAGCAACGTTGTTTGATTCGTGATGTCTCACACGAGTTAAGAACACCATTAGCAAGGCAAAACCTCGCACTACACCTGCTGCGCAGCAAGGTTGATGATAAAAGCATTGGTTTGCTAGAACGAATGGAAAATGAAACAGAAGAGATGAATAAGCTGGTGGGTGAGATACTTGAATTTAGCCGCTTAGAAACCTCTCGCTATGACTCCAAGTTAAGTTTAATGCACCTTGAGCACTATTGTTCAATGTTGATCGCGCAGATGCAAAACGATTTAAAACCGAATCAAACTTTGATTGGTTTCCTAGGGACGCCGATATCAATGGTGAACGTTGATGAGAGGCTACTGCTTCGAGTCATTGGTAACTTGGTCGGGAATGCCATTAAATACGCGGGTGAGAACGCTCATGTGGTCGTGACGACATACGAACAGGTAATGGATAGACGTTACAGTGTAATATCTGTAGAAGATGACGGTGATGGTATTCCTGATAACAAGATTGCAGGTATATTCGACCCGTTTACTCGTATTGAATCAGCAAGAGACAAACGGTCTGGTGGCTACGGTCTGGGCCTTGCGATTGTTAAAGAAGCGATGGGTGTGATGAATGGACATGTAACTGCTGAGAATAGAGAAGGTGGGGGGCTGAGAGTGAACTTGATGTTCCCAATCGGTGATTAGCTTTCCCTATTGATAATTACCTTAAATTGATAACTGTCCCAACTCAGTAGTACTGACTTAAGCGATACCCAATAAAAACGCCACTGCATCTGCAGTGGCGTTTTTCTTTATGCGCTTTGGTATGGGCTAGGCGTAGCCATTAATTACGCCTGAGCTTGAAGACAAGAGCATAAGATAAGCGAGACTATGCCTGTTGGCGAGCTAGCTTAACTTCTTCTTCTTTCTCACCTGCTGCTGGGTCGTTGAAGCGAGACTCGTCTAGAGCGCCTTCAGACTTAGCAACGATGATAGATACGGCACTATCACCTGTGATGTTTACAGCGGTACGAATCATATCAAGAAGGCGGTCAACACCCATGATTAGAGCAATACCTTCAAGCGGCAGGCCAACTTGGTTCAATACCATCGCTAGCATAACAAGACCAACACCAGGGACACCTGCAGTACCAACAGACGCCAGTGTCGCCGTTAGGATAACCATTAGGTAATCACCCATTGAAAGGTCGATGTTGTACGCTTGCGCGATAAACGCCGTCGCAACACCTTGCATGATTGCAGTGCCGTCCATGTTCACAGTTGCACCTAGTGGTACTGTGAAAGAAGCGACTTTGTTGTCTACGCCCATACGGTTCTTAGCCGTTTCCATAGTTACTGGAATTGTTGCGTTCGAAGATGCTGTTGAGAATGCAAACATGATTGCATCTTCCATCTTACGTAGGAACGTAATCGGACTAAGACCTGTGAATCCTTTAAGCATCGCACTGTAAGTCACCAAGCCATGCAACAGCAGGGTACCAGCAAGCACTAAGAAGTATTCTGCTAGGTTCCAAATTGCACCTAAGCCAAGGCCAGAGAACAGTTTCGCCATCAAGAAGAATACGCCGTAAGGAGCAAGGTTCATTAGTAGCGCAACTAGCTTCATGATCACTTCGTTTAGATCAGAGAAAACTGCAGCGATACGTTCACCGGGTTTGCCCGCTGCACTGATTGCGATACCAAACAACACTGCAAATACGATAACTTGTAACGTTTTGCCCTCAGCCATCGCCTGAATAGGGTTGGTTGGGAACATGTCGATGATTACTTGGCCCAGAGAAGGGGCATCCGCTGATTTGAAAGAGCTCGCAGCAGTAAGATCCGCACCAGCTCCAGGTTGGAACAGGTTACCGATAGTTAATGCTAGAGTGATGGCAACGGCAGTAGTACCGATATAAAGTGCAAGCGTTTTGCCACCCATACGGCCAAGAGTTGATAAGTCTTTAAGAGAACTTGTACCGCACACTAGTGAAACGAAGACTAGAGGCACAACAAGCATTTTTAAACTGGCGACAAAGATTTGTCCGCCCACTTCAAAGAGTCCGTTAACGATGTAGTTGTTAACAAATCCGTTGTCTGCAAAAAGGGATTGAATGGCGAATCCCGTTAATATACCTACGACCATACCGAGGATTACTCGACCAGTCAGAGACATAGGTTTCTTGGTATTCATTTAGAACACTCCTTATTATTTATAACTTTGATACCTTTTCAAAGTGAGCAGGAGATTAGCAGTCGGATAATCAATTCGAAAAACAAAAAATGAGTTTGGAATTATAGATGTGATCAAAATCACTGATAATTGTGTAAATTAAACAAATAAAAACAAAATAATTCACTATTAATTTACATCTATCGAGGGTTTTATACATAAATTTGTCGTTTCAAAGGTAGTAAATAAGAAGAGATGATTTTCTTATCAATCTTCACGTCTTCAATTGACTGAACAAATACCGTTGTTTCAAAAAATTCGGTGAAGATAACCAGTCGATTTACGTCCATGAGCCTTAACTATTTGTATTGAATGGTTTTGTTGAACTCCTCAAATATGACTCACCGACAGGCCTTTACAAAACTTTACGAATGCAAAGAATGTAAATTTAATGCAAATGGTAATAGTTATCACTTATATTTACTCCCGAAATAATTCAGTGGTACCGGCAACGGTTCAGCGAACACATCGAATAAATAACAAAGTGTTCGTCTAAAAGAATAAAAGCGGAGTAAAGGACATGTTTTCAAAGAGCCCATTGGCTTTAGTAATCGGCGCAGTATTAGCTTCACCAGCAGTATTGGCAGAAACAGCAAAAACAGACGAGCACATGGTTGTTGAAGGTCGTGACTACGGTTACAAAGCCGACACGAATACAACAGCAATGCGCATGGAGGCGACTCAATTAGAGACTCCGGGACAAGTTTCAGTAATCGATGAGCAAATCATCGATGAACAGCGTGCAACAACGCTTGGTGACGTGCTTAAGAATGACGCGAGTGTAAGTGCTGGCGGTACAAGTCGTAACCGTGAACGTTTCTCTCTACGTGGTTTCTCGGTAGAAAGCTCTTCGGGCTTCCTTAAAAATGGCCAGCAACATTGGTCTCACTACCGTCAACCAATTGAACTGCTAGAGCGTGTTGAAGTACTTAAAGGGCCTTCTGGTCTTCTTTACGGTATTTCTGCACCAGGTGGTTTGATCAACATGGTAAGCAAAAAACCAACTTACGATACGCAAGTAAGTGTTAGCCAAGATATTGGTTCTAATGACCATTCTCGTACAACGGTAGACGTAAGTGGCGCTTTGAACGACGCTGAAACTCTACGTGGTCGCGCGATTCTATCTAAAGAAAGCTACGGCTCTTGGAGAACTTATGGTGACGGAACTGAACCACAAACAGAACGTTTTGTTGGTGGTGTATTCGTTGATTACGATGTAACTGAAGACGTGACAGTTTCTGTTCATTACGACAAAACTAACGACGAAGGTAGCGTAGATTCTGGCGCTTTATACACGCTAGACGGCAACCGAGTAGGTAGCGACAAGCACATCTGGGATGCACAGTGGTCACAGATCGAGAATGATGTTGAGAACGTTGGTTTTGATATTGCTGCTAACCTGACTGATACATGGTCATTAAAAACAGGTTTCAACTACCAAGATTTCGAACGTATTGATATGGAAAGCTACCCAAGCTTTTCAAATATGAATCCTGATGGTACGGGCACCGTGACTCAAGGCGGTAACTACCGTCATGATAAATGGCGTTTCAGAACGGCTTACGTTGATCTAACAACAACCGCTGATCTTGCGGGCACAGAGCACCAACTATTATTCGGTGCTAACTGGTTAGGCTACAGCTATTACCGTGGTATGGATCGCTTCAGCAGCGCTGAATACGCACCAGATGCAACAGTACCAGCGCCGTCAGTGGGTCCAACATCGCTAGGTAAGATGAGTACTTACGATACTTGGGGCTTCTACATCCAAGATTTGATTACTATTAATGATGAATGGCAAGTTCTTGCGGGTGCTCGTTTCGACCGTAAAGTAAGTGATGGCGTAGCAGAAGAAAATGTAGCGCCTAAGCTTGGCCTGATTTACCACCCAGCATCAAACGGTAGTATCTACGCTTCTTACTCTGAAAGTTTCGAACCACAAGGTGTTGTGTCTAGCGGAAGCCGCAACTACACCAACGATGGCGAACTTCTTGACGCAGCAACGGGCGTGTCTTACGAAGTCGGTACTAAGTGGGAACTGATGGACGAACGTCTATTCGTTTCTGGTGCGGTATTCGATATTACCCAAGAAAACATTTCAATGGATGTAGAAGACACTTCATCAGGCGATTGGACGAAGACACAAGGTGGCGAACAAGTTCACCGTGGTGCTGAGCTAGCCGCACAAGGCTTTATTTCAGAGCGCTTCTCAATGTCTGGTTCTGCAATGTACTTAGATGCTGAAATCACGAACCATGAAACATATGAAGGTAACCGTCCAGTTGACGTACCTGAGTTTGCAGCAAGCGTTTGGTCTACTTACGCAGCAACAAACGAAGTTGATGTGAACCTAGGTCTTATCTACGAAGGTTCTCGTTACGGTGACAGTGCGAACACTTTCAAGAAAGATGGCTATGCACGTGTCGATATGGGTGCAGCATACACGCTTAAGTACGACGATTCTTTAGACTTCGTTGCTCGTCTAACAGTAGAGAACGTATTTGACAAAGAATACCTAGCGGGTGGTGGTTCAACTTCTTCAAAACACCAATTTGCAGAAGACGTAGTAATCGGCGAGGGCCGCAACTACATGGCGACTTTACAGGTAAAATACTAATTTGTTAGTAGGGTACTATTGGTAGCCTAAATACTAAGGGGAAAGTTTCGGCTTTCTCCTTTCGTGATTCTGCTATTCAGTAAAATATCCCTAGTAATGCGAGTGACTTTTAATGATAATGAGAGTGCTTATCAATAATGGTATTTATCAATAAAATGTATTTGACCTTCTTCTATAGTAAATGACTACAATTATGAATCTTTTAAAAACTAGCCTAGCGCTTGCCATCAGTTTGGTTGCAACGTCTTCTATGGCAAACAGCTTGGATCAAGCTCAATCAATTCAAAACAAGACCAATAACGCGTCGGCTTCGAGCCAAAAGGTTATTGATAAAAGCTCACAAGCGACTTTAATGCTGCAAGCTGAGATTGAGCGTCTGCAAGAAGAAGTTAAAAACCTAGAAATCTATCACGATCACCTTGCTGCATTAGTTGAGAGCCAAAACCAAGAAGCTCAAAGCATTGAAGAGCAGATCGAAGAAATCAAATACACACGCCAAGGTGTTGTGCCATTGATGTATCAAATGATCGATGGTCTTGAACAGTTGGTAGAGAAAGACGTGCCGATTAAGAAAGAACAGCGTCTAGAAAGAGTAGAAAAGCTACAAGCAATGATGACTCGTGCTGATGTGAGTGATGCTGAGAAGTATCGTCGTATCCTGGAAGCTTACCAAATCGAGATGGACTACGGCATCAAGCTCGGTGCTTACCAAGGCCGCGTTGCATTGAGCAACGACAGAACGATTGAAGCTGAAGTGTTGCACCTAGGTCGTATCTCTTTGGTGGCTCGTAACCTAAATGGCAGCCAATATTGGTCTTGGAATCAAACACAAAATCAGTGGCAAGAGCTAGATTCTTCAATGAAATCTGAGCTAGATAAAGCTTACGACATTGCAAGCCAACAAGCGGCGCCAAGCCTAATTACTTTACCTGTTTCTTTAACTGTTGCGGAGGTTAAGTAATGAACTTAAAGCCATTAGCAGCATTGCTTTGCATTACGTCTATTTCATTTTCAGCTTTCTCTGCATCAGATACGACGGCTCAGCTAGTTAATAAAGCAAAATCAGAGAGTCGAACTCAAGCTTCTCACAACGTAGTGCGTGAAGCTGATTTCAAAAAGACAGAACAAGAACTGAAAGCGATCAAAGCTCAGCTTGAAGCGAAGCGTACGTCTATCCAAGGTGCGACAGATGTTCTGACTCAAACGTTCAGTGATAACGAAAACAAGCTTGCTCGCTTAGAAGAGAAGCTGCGTTTAGAAACCGGTAGCTTAGGCGAGCTGTTCGGTGTCGTTCGTCAAAACGCAAAAGAACTCGGCGCAGAGCTTAGCTCAACCGTGAATAGTGTTGATCGTGCTGAACACACTGCAACTGTTGATCAAATCATTGATGCTAAATCACTGCCTTCAATGCCACAGCTGACCGGTTTGTGGATGAGCATGGTTGAACAGATCCAAGCGAGCTCTGAGCTTAGCAAATCTCAAATTGCATTCATTAATGGTGAAGGCAATACAAACAAGGTTGACGCTTACCGACTAGGTTCGATTGGTCTTGTGACAGAGCAAGGCTATGTTAGCTGGAACACTCAGCGTGAAGATGCGATCGCTTACCTTAAGCAACCACAAAATGGTCCAACGTTAGCGTCACTTTCTTCGTTAGCGAATGGTGAAGTATCTAACGTGGTTGTCGATCCTTCTCGCGGGTTTATGCTAGAGCAATTAGCACTTACGCCAAGTTTAACTGACCGTCTACAAGCGGGTGGTGTGGTTGGTAAAGTGATTCTTGGCCTACTAGCTATTGGTCTAATCATCGCATTAGTTCGTGGTGTCTCTCTTGCTATCGCACGCCAGAAAATTCGCGCGCAACTTAAGAACCCTGAGCAAGCGGGTGATAACCCACTAGGTCGTGTTCTTGCGATGTACAACAAGGAACAAAACCAAACGGTTGAAGCGTTAGAGTTGCGACTTTTAGAAGCGGTAGTTGATGAGCAGACTCACCTAGAGAAAGGTCTATCGATGCTTAAGCTATTGGCGGCACTAGCACCAATGTTGGGCCTTTTAGGTACAGTAACCGGCATGATCGAAACATTCCAAGTGATCACTCAGTTTGGTAATGGCGACCCTAAAGTTATGGCTGGTGGTATCTCGATGGCGCTTGTAACTACGGTACTTGGTCTGGTTGCGGCAATGCCTCTTCTACTGGCACACAACATTCTTAGCACTCAAGCAGAAAACATTCGCAATATTCTTGAGAAGCAAGGTATTGGTCTTGTTGCTGAGCAGGCTGAAAAGACCTTTGAATCAAACGCTGTTGTTTCACCAGTTGGGACTGCTGCGTAATGGATATTTTGTCGGGTTCTCTATTACCAGCGAGTTGGTTAACGAGTGACTGGCTGCTGTCTTTATCAAGCTTTATGGAGCAGGGCGGTTTCGTCCTGTGGTGGCTAGCGGCTGTCGTCCTAGTGTATTGGGTGCTTGTGGTAGAACGTGTGCTTTATCTTGCGTTCTACTTTCCTAAGCAACGCCAAGCTTGGATAGCGAAATGGCATGAAAGAGAAGATCACTCTTCTTGGCATGCCAAAGCCATTCGTGAAGGTTGGTTAGGGCAAGCGAGTATCTTGCTTAACCAAAACTTGAATTTTATTAAGCTGTTAGTCGCTATTTGCCCGATGTTGGGCTTGCTAGGCACTGTAACCGGTATGATCTCTGTTTTTGATGTTATGGCGACACAAGGCAGCAGTGACCCTAAATTGATGGCTTCAGGTATCTCGTTAGCAACACTGCCAACCATGGCAGGCATGGTTGCAGCGTTAGCGGGCATGTTCGTTCACGCTCGCTTAGCGAAAGTATGTAACCGCTTAGAATTGAAATTAGAAAAATCTTTAAGGAGTCAACGATGAGACTCGGTCGACGTCATTCTAAAAACGAAGAGGCTCAAATAGACCTTACTTCGATGCTTGATATTGTCTTTATCATGCTTATTTTCTTTATTGTGACCAGTTCATTTGTTCGTGAGTCAGGGGTGGAAGTCAATCGCCCACAAGCTTCTAACGTAGTAAGCCAAAAGGATGCAGGCATCTTTGTTGCGATTACTTCTGCAAACGACATTTTCATCGACAAGCGTGTCGTAGATGTTGAACGTGTCCAAGCGACGTTAGAGCACTTGTTGCTAGAACAACCTGATGCTTCTTTGGTTATTCAAGCGGATGAACACGCTTACAACGGTACTGTTGTTAAAGTGATGGATGCCGCGAAAGGTGCAGGTGTTAAAAACATTGCGCTTGCTGCTGATAAGCGATGATCTTGGAGGATCTTCATAAATGATTCGCCTATTTCTTGCTTTACCGCTAGCGGGCGCGTTGGGCTTAGCGCTGTTTTCTTTCATGGCTTGGATGGTCGATAATGGCCACCAACGTTCACCAGACGATAGCGAGACGTTAAGTTTCAACATGGTAATGGTGGAACAAGAACAAGAAGTTCAAAGAAGACAACGCGCAGTCCCTGAAAAACCAGAAATGCCAGAGCCGCCACCGGAAGCGCAAACGTCTCAGTCACAAGCTGAAGTTACGCCTCTGAATTCGATGTCTTCTTTGCCTTCATTGGATTTGAACACATCCATTGATGGCTTAGCGATTAACGCACCGACATTCTCTGATTTTGGGTCAAACCAACAAGCAATGCCTTTGTATCGAGTAGAGCCTCGTTATCCAGCGAAAGCGCTTAAGCGTGGAGCTGAAGGCCATGTGATTATGTCTTTTACTATCGATGAAACGGGACGTCCAATTGACATTCAAGTCACTGACGCAAACCCACGTCGTATGTTTGAACGTGAAGCGATGAGAGCACTTAAAAAATGGAAATATCAACCGAAAGTCGTCGATGGAAAAGCGATAGCTCAGGTTGGTCAAACCGTGAAACTAGAGTTTAAGTTGGCAAAATGATGAAACATATATGGATATTAGTGGGCTTGTTGTTAATGCCCCTTACAACACAGGCACAAGAGCTAACCCAATATACTGCTATTCGTGTTCAAAAGGCGCATAAGCTTGCTCAAGATGAACAGGTTAAACAGGCCATTGACGTACTAGCAGGTTTAGAGCTTTCTAAGGGCTACGACAAAGCGTACGTAGCTCGTATGCTAGGTGTTTTTTACTGGCAAGATGGCAAAACCGATAAGGCGATTAAGCAGCTTACATACGCCGTCGATACCAATTTGCTGGTGGATGAACAAGCTTGGATAACGAAGCGTATGCTTGCGGATCTGTTATTAAACGATCAACAGTTCAAAAACGCGCTTCCACATTACTACGAGTTAGTAAAAACAGCGCCAGAGGCAGAAAAGAAAGACGTGCTTTGGATGCGAATTGCACAAGCGGAATACCAAATCGAAAACTGGTCAAAAGTACTGGTTGCTATTGGTAATCGCGACAAGTTCAATGCGAAATCAGAACTGTCGCCTCTTTCGCTAAAATTGGGTGCACAACTACAGTTAAAGCAATGGAAGCAATCTATTCCAACACTGGAAAGCCTGATTGAACTTCAGCCAGAAAAAGACAACTGGTGGCGTCAACTTGTGGGTATTCAGTTAAGACTAGAGCGTAACCGCGATGCATTGAACACACTAGCGTTGGCTGATCTTCAAGGGGTAGAGCTGAAAAACTCAGACCGCCGATTACTGGCTCAGCTTTATGCTAAACGTGGTATTCCAGAGCGTGCAGCACAAGAGATCGCTAAGTTAGATGATGCGAACAGCGATGTTCAACTCCTGGCTGAGCAAGCAACCTACTGGCAGTTAGCGAAAGAGTGGGACAGTGCTATTGAAGTATGGACGTTAGCGTCTAAAAAGGACACGCAATATCATTGGAATGTGGCTCAATTACTGGTTCAGCAAGGTTACTACGATCGTGCTCTGGTTGTTTTGGATAAAGTGAAAGACAAGAACAAGCAAGCTGATGTTGCTTTAGCGAAAGTACGTTCATGGTACAAGCTAAAGAATCTTGATAATGCTCTTGCTCAAGCGAAACGTGCGAACAACATTGAGCCTTCTTCTGAGGCAAAAGGTTGGATTAAATATCTGACTCAGCTAAGAACAGTGAGTGATAACGGCAACGTCTAACTGCGAATAGCACAACAGAAGACAAGAGAAAGTAATATAGAGAAAAGGGTGTCATTTGATGGTTCAAATGACACCCTTTTTAATTTTGGCGGTTAAAGCTTTTTGAACTTTATCGTTCCAATGCGGCAGTTAAGGCTCGCACATCGTGCCGCTGGACGTAGCACTTTGAATCACGCCGCTGGTATCAGCAACCCAATTAATGGTGCAGTCACGATAAGGGTTTTTGAATGCGTGTACTGTATAACCATTGTCTAACGGTTTCTTGGTTTCAATCCAAGCATAGTTTCGAGACGCCCAAAAACTGATAGGGCGTGACCGTTCGGTGAGATAACGTTCTTGTACATCGGTTATGTCTGAACCGATGTATTCTTGAATATGTTCTTCCGTGCTGATTATTTGGCTGGTGCACGCCGTCACTAGCGCAGCAAAAGCCAAAACAAAAATACGCATTTCAAATCCTTTTAAGCTTCATTAGCTATCATCAAACCAGTGATCAAATAGTCCCAACTTTCTATCCTTAAAGCTACGACTGTTACCTTAAACCCATCTCAATCAAGCATGTTGAGATTGAGCTTTTTTGAGCTTTGACCCTGTTATCAATAACCTCTAATAAAACGAATCAAATCCCTTTAGTACACGTTAGCAAGAATATGCATACAGTTCGATTACTTCCCATGTAATGTTATGTAAATTTCCTTACGCCGCTCGGCAAACGTAAACAATGTAAATTGAATGCCAATACGAATGATTATCAACTAAATTGTCGCCATAAAATTTATAGGTATTGGTTTGTATGTCGTTAAAAAGTAGGGCGGTTCAATCATGGGCTCGTCGACTTCATGTTTATATTTCAATGGCGCTTCTGTTCGTTGTTCTTTTCTTCTCAGTGACAGGCATCACCCTTAATCGCCCTGAGTTATTTGAATCAACCCAACCCAGTATCCAACGATCGACGTTAACGCTTCCTACGAATTTATTCACGATACAAGAAGGACGATTAAAAGCCGATGAAACGGCCTTTGAAACGTTTCTGTTTGAAAAAGGAAACCTATCTGGCGTTCCTTCAGGTTTAGACATCTACGCCGAGATTGATGACGGTGAGTTGCTGATCGGTGAAGTGTCTATGGACTTCAAAGGGCCAGGCTACAACGCTTCTGTATTCGTTGATGTGACGTCTGAAATGGTGGAAGTCGAAACCACTAATTACGGCGTTATCGCACTGTTGAACGACCTACACAAAGGGCGTAATAGCGGTGAAGTATGGAAGTGGTTCATCGATATCACTGCACTGTTGATGATCTTCTTTGTGCTTACTGGCGTGTGCTTATTGTTACCTAAGAAAAAAACACTCAATACCTCCATTAAATGGACGGTATTTGGTTCTGCAATCTCACTTGCTATCTATTTTGTCGCCGTACCTTAACCCTCTATTCGGTTGATGAGTCTTCTTGACGAATCAGCTTGAAGATCGAACTAAAGGTTAAACGGATTTAAAAGGTTGTAAAACATGAACAAATTGAACTGGAGCAAGTCGCTTCTTGCTTTATCTCTTTTGCCAAGCCTAGCTATGGCACAAGCGATTTCTGATACGGCAAAACTTGATGTGAACTTTAAGCTTCCAAAGATCGATACCTCTATGTATGCGCGTCCTTATGTGGCGGTGTGGGTAGAGAACAGCGAACGAAAGTCAGTGAAAACCATTGAACTTTGGGTCGGTAAAGATGAATGGCTGAAAGATCTACGCAGCTGGTGGAGAAAGGTTGGCCGTTACGATCGTGATCTTGTTGACGCTGTGACATCCGCAACGCGCCCTGCTGGCCAATACCGTTTTGTTTGGGATGGTAAGAGCGATGATGGCCAAACTCTAGAACAGGGCGAGTACACGGTTCATATCGAAGTGGTTCGCGAGCACGGTGGCCGTAACTACCTTCGTCAAAAAGTATCACTAACGGATGTAAATGCTTCTTATGAGTTAAAGGCGACAGAAGAGACGGGTGAAATCACTCTGAACTACATCGCTAAATAGTAAGCACGAATAGCAAAAGCAAACTGAACAGAATAGACAGTCGTCATCGTAGGCTCAGATAGAGCGACACGGCTAACAATTATAAATAATGGAATTGAACATGATGAAACAGACAAAAATTAAGGCACTTGCACTAGCGGGTGTTATGGCGTTCGGCCTAGCGGTTACGACAACTGCACAAGCTCACCCACGCTGGATTTTGCCATCACACTTTACCGTATCGAAAGAAGGCGGTGATTGGCTAACGTTCGATGTGACTGCGTCTCACGGTACGTTTGTTTTTGATAAGCCTGCAGGCAGTGAAAATGCACATGTCATTATGCCTGATGGCCGTAGCGAACGTCCTAACTTTGTTGTTCGCGGCAAACGTCGTTCAATCTTTGATTTCTACTTTGAAGAAGAAGGCACGCACAAAGTTGCGATTAACAATGAGCCTTCTTACTACACGCAGTACAAGGCGGGTCGTCGTGACACAGTGAAATGGGTCAAAGCAAACAAAGCGGAACGTGATTCAGTTCTTCCAGAAAAATCGCGTGACGTGGTAACACAAATTAGTTTCACCCGTGCGGAAAGCTACATTACAGTAGGTAAGCCATCGGATTCAGTCTTCAAAATTGAAGGCAAGCTACTTGAAATGAAGCCAGTAACGCACCCTTCAGACATCATTGAAGGCGAACCGGTGACATTCCAATTCTTCTACAACGGTGAAATCCAGAAAGACGTAAAAGCGGAAATCACTCGTGAAGGCACGCTTTACCGCAACCACCAAGAACAGATTGATGTAGTGAGTGATGAGAACGGTGAAATCACGTTCACTCCAGACGTAGCGGGTCGTTACGTAATGAAAGCGAACTACAAAGGTGAGTTGATTGACAACCCATTGGCAGACAAAGCAAGCGCGAACGTTCACCTAACGTTCGAAGCACTGCTTCAATAATTTGTGATGTCGGGGCTAGATCCCTGATTAAGCAATCAAAAACTTAAGGGCTCATTTGAGCCCTTTATCGCTCAGTTTACTACTGAGAATTTGCACTGTGGCTAGGGTATGAACCATGACAATAAAAACAAAACTAAAATCGATAATCACTCCATGCTTGGCTCTGGGACTCGGTTTCGCTGCATTACCTGCGCAAGCACACTTTCCACTGATGAGCTGTTGGTTTGAAGGCAAAACCGTGGCTTGCGAAGCGGGCTATTCAGACGGTAGCAAAGCGATTGATTACGCGGTTCAGATGTACGACTACGAAGACAACTTGATTGCAAAACAGATGACCGATAAGCGCTCTATTGTTGAATTTCCAAACCCAGATACTGAGTTTTACCTTGTGTTTGATTCAGGCCACGAGTTTCCTGTTGAAGTCGACGTTGTAGAGATCAGCGAGAAATGATGATTCAAGGCGTACGTGCTGACACGGGAGGCAGAGAAGGCAAATGGGTAGGGTTGATCATTGTGTTCATTCTGAGCTTTGCTACGGTCGCTATTCCATTTCATCAAGCAGAATCCCACGTAAAAGCGGTACTTGATCATCAAATTCTGGTGACCGATGTTGAACAAGAAAACTTGGCGATGCTATCAGAGCTGCGTTTAGCGCATGAAGAGATTCGCGACCTGCGTATGGACTCTGATGGCGAATGGCCAAGTGTCGTATCACTTAAAGATGAATGGGTCGCGCCATTTGTTGAAGACCAGAGTTGGAAACGTAAAGGTTCTCATACTTGGTTATTGGACGAGCGTGGGTATTATTTCTCTACGCCAAGCGAATACGTTACACCAAGTGAACAAGCTGCATCAAGTGAAGATACTGCACCAAGTGAATATGCTGCACAAAGCGATCATGGCTTTGCTGATTCCTTTATTTTAAACGCCAACAGTGTCTCTCCTGAAATCTGGATTTTCTTTGGTGGCGTCGCAAGTCAACCGACTAATTTTGATGAGAACACACTGGAATCTGCAGGCTGGAAAATGGTCGTCAATGAATCAGAAGTTGAACAGCATGATGCTTCTTCTCATTAAACAACCCGGCTTACAAAAATGCTCACTAATAATAAGAGATTTACTATGCGAATTATGACTCTATTGATGTCGTTATTGGCGGTGTTAATGACACCCAATGCATTGGCAAAAGAATATAAGATCGATAGCGACAAGCTAACGATTGGTATAACCCTTCAGCCTTACTACAGCTATGTAAAAGCGGTGGTGGGTGACAAAGTGAACATTCTTCCATTGGTTGATGCTGGGTTTAATCCGCATAACTACTTACCACAACCGAATGATTTGAAGCGATTGAGCCAAATGGATGCAATCGTGGTAAACGGTATTGGTCACGATGACTTCGCGCTTAAAGTGATTTCAGCCGCGCAACGTGATGACTTGGTGGTTATCGAAGCAAACAAAGAAGTGCCTCTACTTCCCGCATTAGGCCAGTCTGTGGGTCAAGGTGCTGTGAACCCGCATACCTTTGTTGGGCTTTCGACAACGATTCAAAAGGTTTACACCATCGCGAGTGAAGTATCTAAGCTCGACCCAGACAACGCGGCGTTTTATCGCAAGAACGCACGTAAGTACGCCAAGCAATTTCGTTTTATGAAGCGTGATGCGATGTTGTCATTAGGTGAACTCGATACTTCAGGCATGAAAGTGGCGACCACGCACAATGCTTATGGGTACATTCTGCAAGAGTTTGGTGTAGATGTGGCGGCAGTAATCGAGCCTGCACACGGTGTTGAACCGAGTGCGAGCCAGCTGCAAGAGACGATCGAAAAGATCCGCGCTTCCGGCATTGATGTTCTGTTCTACGAGCTAAACATGCCAAACCGTTTTGTTGACACGATCGAAGCGGAAACGGGTGTTCAGCTTTACCGTTTTTCTCACATGACGCATGGCGAATATCAAGACGACAAAGTTGAAGTTGAGATGAAGAAGAACCTCGAGACGTTGATCGAAGCAATGAAATTTGCGGCGGCGAACCAAGCTAAAAGCGGGAACGCATAATGTTAGGTCCATCGATTTCAATCAATCAACTCGGTCTGCAATACGACAACAACGTCATTCTTGACGATATCTCACTAGAACTTAAAGCGGGTGAGTGTCATGTAATCATGGGGCCAAACGGAGGTGGTAAAACTTCTCTGCTGCGCTCTGTTCTTGGCCTTACGCCTTTCTCTGGGCAAATCAATATTCATTGGCCAGAAAAGCCAAGTATTGGTTATGTTCCTCAAAAAGCGACCTTCGAATCGAGCTTACCTCTAACGGTCATGGATTTCGTGTTGCTTAACCAAACTCGAATTCCGCTATTTTGGCGTCGTAAGTCTAAGCAGTTGGATCTCGCACTCGCGCAATTGGATCGTGTGGGTATGGCGACTCGTAGCGATCGCAGAATGGGACAGTTGTCGGGTGGTGAGCAACAACGTGTATTGTTTGCTCAAGCCTTATTGGATAACCCAAGTTTATTGGTTTTAGACGAGCCGACCACAGGGATGGACGAGCAGGGCGTTCGTTATCTTGAATCTCTAATTCGTGAATGCGTTGATGAAGGTCGCACCATTCTTGCCGTTCATCACGATGTAACTGCAGTGCGTCGTCTTGACGCCAATGTACATGTTGTGAATCGATTCTTGGTGGATAGTGGTCCACATGAACAAGTACTGCACCCAACTAAAATTGAGAGTCTATTCCAGCACTACAGCAGTGGCGCAGCTATCGTTAAATCGAAGGAGGTTGCGTAATGGATTGGTTACGACAACTTGCCATAAGTGGCGTTGAAGCGGGTTGGTTATCAGACAGCTTCATGTACGCGTTCATGGTGAATGCCTTGGTTGCGGCGCTATTACTCGGCCCGTTATTAGGTGGTCTTGGCACTTTGGTGATTGCAAAGCGTCTGGCTTTCTTCTCAGAAGCGGTAGGTCACGCCGCATTAACCGGTATTGCTATCGGTGTTTTGCTTGGTGAGCCACCAGAAAACCCAATTATTGGTCTGTTCAGTTTCTGTATGATCTTTGCTTTGCTTCTTCATTTTGTAAGAAACAGAACCAATGTGCCATACGATACCTTAGTTGGCGTTTTTCTCGCGTTAGCGTTGGCAGTGGGCGCGGCATTGCTGATGTACGTGGCACGTAAGATCAACATCCACATGCTTGAGAACGTGCTGTTTGGTTCGATTCTCACGGTAACAGATCAAGACTTAGCGATTCTCGCAGGCAGCTGCGCACTCATCATTTTGCTCTTGATACCGACGTTCAACCGTATTCTTTTGACCTGTATCAGCCCTGATATTGCCAAGGTTCGTGGCTATAACACCAGCTTTTATGACTACTTGTTTGTCATGATGATCACCTTAGTGACGATTGCAGCAGTGAAGATCGTGGGTGCGGTCCTTGTTGGGGCATTACTGCTCATCCCAGGCGCGACGGCTCGACTGTTGACAAAACGCATGGGCAGCTTTGTTTTGCTTTCTGCGTTGCTGGCAACCATCGCGTGTTTGGTCGGAACGGTATTACCGATGGAGCTTAAATTGCCAGTGCCATCAGGCGCTTCAATCATCATCGTTTCTGCGACCTTTTTCCTAGCGGCGACGCTATACCGAATTATAAGAAAGGCATAACCATGACTTCTTTAATGGACCGTATCTCAATCTCAGTAAAAGCAGTGGCTCAAGTGAGTGCACTGAGTAGTCTGTTGTTGGTTGGCTCAATGGTGTCTATCAGCGCTAATGCTGAAGATATCCTCACCAGTACGCCTGTGACTTATGCGCTAGCGACAGAGCTAACCAAAGGCACAGACATTACGACTGAATACCTACCACCAAAACGCTACGGTATTGATCGCTTGCCTAATTGGTTTGGCACTAAGGGCGCAAGTAAGGTGCTTAAGTCAGGAGAAAAAGCGACCGTTGCACTAACGCTGTCATCCATCTGGCAAGCTGATCCTACATTTGTATACGCAAGACAAGGCAACATCCGTTTGGTTGAGGTGGATGCTGCTCAAGCGATTACACCGCGTGCGCAAGGTGTCGCTGCGCTGACGTTATCAAATGGTGAAGTGTCTAAATATGCGTGGTTAAACCCAACCAATCTAACGCGTATGGCGGCAATTGTGGCTGATGACTTTAAGTTGTTGTGGCCGGCGCAAGCTGAGACCATTGATAGCAACCTACAACGCGTGATGCTTGATGTTCGTGAACTGATTAACAAGCAACAAGCGGTGTTATTGGATAACGACGTAGATTCAGTATTGTTGCTTTCAGAAAGTTTGGAAGATTTCGCTTCAGGTAGCCAACTGTTTGTTGAAGAGCGCATGTTCAAAGCAGAACTGGAATGGACAGAGCAAGACAAAGCGAAACTCAAAGCGATATTTTCAGAAGACGATGCACTCTGGTTAGTCACAGCGAAAAAGCCAACGACGTTGATTAAGTCACTGGTACCGAATGAGCGAATTCTTGTTGTTGATTCCGTAGACCGTTGGGGAAGAGCAGGGATTAACGCAAAAGCGCCATTTGCTCGCTGGGAAGTTGAGCCTTTCAAAGGCTAAGTGGCTAAAATAAGTTAGCTAATAAACCGCTCGTTCAACAAATGCGATCAAAAAAGCAGCCCAAATAGAGGCTGCTTTTTTTGTTCTTGTCCGTTGGCTCTGGTCAGAGTGCTGGGCAAGAGTACTGCGAGTTTAAAACTTACTCTGCAGCTTTTGTCTCTTTAGTTTCGATACCAGCTTCTTCCGATTCAACAGAAGCTTCAACTGTGCCTTCAGCTTGCTCTTGAGCGGCTTTCGCTTGCTCTTCAGCTTCCATTTTTGCGCGGTCAGCTTTAGAAATATAGCGAGGCTTGTTGCTACCATGCAGTTTAGACGTCGCCTGTTTCTGTCTTTTCTTTAGAATTTGATTGATTTTTTTCTTACGGTTCATTGCTGCATAGCCTTGTATTTAGTTTATGCGGTGGAGGATAATCATTTTAGATCTAGAACTCAATATTTACATGCTATCCAGCAAGGAAAATATCACTATGCAGGCAGTCGAAACCGCACGCTTACGATTAAGAATGATCGCACCTCAAGATGCGGCGTTTATTCAGCGATTATATAGCTCAGAAGATTTCTTACGTTACATCGGAGACAAGGAAATCACAGATACTGGCAAGGCTATTGAATACATCGAAAATAACATTCTTAAGATGTATAGAGAGAAGGGTGTGTGTTTACTGATGGTCGAGATTAAAGAGTCTTCAACGCCAATCGGTGTCTGTGGTTTGATTAAAAGAGACACACTAGAGGCGCATGATATTGGTTATGGTTTTGTACCTGAAGTCTATGGCCAAGGTTATGCAAAGGAAGCGGCACAAGCGATAATTGAACAGGCTCAACATAATGCTGATATCGATCATTTAGTTGCCATCACGACCTCTGATAATATTCGAAGCATCGCACTGCTGACTAAGTTGGGTTTTGTGTTTGAGCGAGTTGAAGAGGCGATCAATGAAAGCGTCAATCTCAACCTGTACGGTCTATCACTGAGTAATTAATCATGTTTCAACATAACAACATTCTGCAAGGTGAACTCGCAACCGAGTACAAAACTGTTATTGCTATGGTGCACATCTATTGCAAAGATCATCACGGTGCTGTTCGTTTGGACAACGCGTTATGTGAAGAGTGCGAGCAACTGTTGCGTTATGCTGAAACACGACTTGATCGCTGTCCTTATGGCGAGGCGAAGCCAACCTGCAATAAGTGTCCGATTCATTGCTATAAGCCTGATCCTAAAGAGCAGATGCGTTTAGTGATGCGATATGCTGGGCCAAGAATGCTACTCAAGCATCCGATTTTAGCGATACGACATTTGATACATGAGAAGCGTAAAGTGCCTGAGAAGCCATTGCCGAATGTGTCGAACCGCCATATCCGAATGAATAAGAAGTAACTGGCGTTTTAAAGTGGTTGCTGAAGGAACGAAAAAGGTCTGATTTCTCAGACCTTTTTGATGTAGATACGCTGCTATCTCAGCTTAAATGTAGCCAAATAGCCTATGCTGCTTGAGGCTCGTCGTAGGTCACTGTGAGGTTGTTGATCCAGCGTCGGCTCAAATATCGGTGCGAACATATAGCTAACTTCACCACTTCTTCTACCAACATCAAACCATAGATGTATTTGAAATCCCATCCAGCGACAAACGCACCGTAAACACATACTGGAATACCCACCATCCACATCGCGATGAAATCCATTCGCAGGCAAAAAGCGTTATCACCACCAGCGCGAATAATACCGTTAATGATCACCATGTTGAGCATACGAATGACTACTGCAAAACACATAATAGTCATTGCAGGTGCAGCGAGTGGGTACAATGCATCGGTAGAAAGGTTTAGCCATGATAGAACATGTTCTTTACCCATAAACAGTAGCAACCCAACGACCGCGCCAAAACCAACGACGGCTTTAATGAAGGTTAGACCCATGCTCATCGCGTCATCAAATTCATCACGGCCTAATGAATGGCCTAACAAAACAGAACACGCCACTGAGATACCAAAGAAGATCGAGTAACACAGCGATTCAAATGGTGCGAGCATCGAGAACACAGCAAGCTCAGTCGTGCCCATGTGACCGAAAATCATTTGATATGCCATGGTGCCCATTGCCCATAACACAGCATTCATCGTCAACGGCAAAGCAATGCGACGGTAAGACAACCACAATGACGGGCGATGTGGTGAACTCGGCGTCGTTAATAGCCAATGTTTACGCATACGCATGTAGCTATACATCAAGCCCACTTGAATCAATCGCGCTAAGGTTGTCGCCAATGCCGCACCTGCGACGCCCATTGCTGGAATGCCGAAAGCACCTTTAATAAGAACGAAGTTAAGCGCAATGTTGAGTGCGATGGTAACGCCACCTAATAACAGCGGAGTTACGGTGTCACCTGATGAGCGCATGCTTGCTTCTACCACGACAACAATGTGAGTCAGAAGTAGAACAGGGAAGCCATACCATAGGTAAGTCGCGCCAAGTTCAATCACGGTTTGATCGCTGGTTTGCAACATCATTAAAAACTGAGAACCAAGAGTGATGATTGCGGTAACAGGCAGCAGAACTTTTAAGCCAAATATCATCGCAATCGATGATACTGTTCGTGCGCTTTTTCGGTCATTCTTTCCCCAGTATTGAGCGACTAATGTACCGTTTGCTGAGGCCAACCCTGCCATAATCATAATAGCAACGAAGTGCCATTTTGACGCAATTCCCACAGCAGCAGCTGCTTCCATACCATAATCACTGACCATTAATACGTCAGCAAGGGCAAGAATAGCGACAAGCGCACTTTGCAAAGCAACAGGTAAACCAAGTTTAACGATACGAGGTAAGATGCTCTCTGGCTTGTTATTCATAGATGAGTTAGGGTTGATGTTAGTTGTCATAAGCTCTCCGATTTATGGCAGAACTATAGTGTTTTGAGCGAAGTAACAACATGTTTAAAAAACAACAAAACCTGTGCGAATCCGTCATTGAATCAATGAAGCCAAAATCCACTTGGCACGATGACGTTTTTCTTGCCGAACAGTGCAAAGAACGTTTTTTGACCGTTGAAGATATCCCAGAGATGAAAAGCTTTGGTGTCTATATGGGCGGCATGGCGAAGCTATATGATGGCTACTGGGTTGAGCGCGAATCCGTTAATGTTCATACGTTGATTTTCACTATGGAAGGTGGCGGCATTCTAACAACCGCAACATCGGTCCAAGCGATTACACCTTATACACTCGTGGTGCTTCCTGCTGAAACCCCATTTCGTTTTGAACTCGATCCTCAATATAATTATTGGAAAATGGCGTGGATGCTGACGCCTGACACCAAGCAATGGCAGCACATAGCAAGTTTAGGACAGGGGATTGTGCCTTTTGGAGAGTGTGAGCAGATCTGGTCATTAATGAACTTGGTTTACTTTGAGATAGGCGGTAGAGCCAGTTACCGTAAGTTACTCTTGAGTGAAATTATCCGAACATTGACGGGGTTTGAGCCTAAGTCGACCAGCACCACTGCACGTGTTCAAGCGCTCTATAACGAAATTGAAAGTAGTCTGCATCAGCCATGGACAGTGGCAGGGATGGCTGAAAGAGTGTTTATCAGTGAAGAGCAACTCAATAGAGTCACCAAGACGCTATTCAACCTCTCACCACGCAGTAAATTGATTCAATTACGCATGGACAAAGCCACCAGTCTACTGAAATATCAAGATTGGTCAGTTTCTATGATTGCTAATCGCTTAGGCTACAAAGATCCTTATAACTTTTCGCATCGTTTCAAAAAGCATTTCGGTTTATCACCCAGTCAATATCGAAAGAGCCATCGACTTCTTGGTTAGCCTTGCACGATGAAATGAGAAGTGTGGGAGAAGAAGGTTACATATAGGCATGAGTTGAAAAGGGCCCTTCGCTTAGACATAAAGTCTGAACTCGGAGCCCTAATGACACGCATCTAGTGTCTGTCTATTTAAGCTTACTCGCCTGCAATCTGTAGGTGAGAGCGCTTTAGGCTAGCAATCAACATGTAGATCGTTGTAGCAAGTAGAGACGCGAACAGGTAAGTGAACAATCCTGCTTGTGAATCCATAAAGCTGTCTGCAATGATTGGTCCCGCAACAGAACCGATGCTGTAGCAAAGTAGCATGATTTGAGTCACTGACACCAAGTAGCTTGGGTCAAGGTTACGGCAACCTAAGTTAATCGCGATTGGGTATAGCGCAAATGTGGCCATGCCTAATACGAACAAGCTCATGCCTAGTACGTAGAAATCGTGATTGATAGTCAGCACACCAATGCTTGCAACCCCTAGCAGGCAGAACAAAGCCATTAATAACACTTGTCCTACGTGGTGAGATAACCAAGTCACCATCGGCTGCACAGCCATACCACCCATGATAACCAAAGCCATCAAACCACCAATGTCTTCGTGTGCAATGTTACGTTGAGCAAGTTCAACTGGCATCAAGCCGTAAATCGCACCTAGCGTTAATCCGGAAACAATGCAGCCAATTAGCGCGCTGTGGCTTAATTTGCTGATCTGCTTTAAAGACAAAGATTGCGCATCGTGGATCTGTGGTGGAGTTGCTTGTCCGTACATCAGCACAATGATCGCACCAAACAGAAGGGTGAACATTGCGATGAAAGGTACGCCACCAGTAATACCTAGGTAACCGATACCAAGCTGACCAACTGCAGAACCGCCGTACAGTGAACACATGTAGATAGCGAGACGTTTTGCGCGTTGTGACTCGTCGCCGCTCATTAGCCAAGACTCTACAATCACGAAGATACCTGCAACCGCCACACCAGCCACAAAGCGAGCTAGTAGCCATACTGCTTGGTGTGGGATCAATGGCAATACAAGGATCGTTGCGATGAACACACTCAATGCGATGACGAACGCGTCTTTGTGGCCAACACGCGCAATGGCACGTTCAATCAATAATGTACCAGCCAGTAGACCTGCATAGAATGCACTCGCCAACCAACTCGATAGATCTTTGTCTAAGCCATACTCAGACAGCATTAATGGTAATGAACTCATTAAGTAGCCTGAAGCGATCGCGTAAAAAGACAATGCAATAACAGGAACAGTTATGCGAGTTGTTGGTTGGATGTTGTCCAATGCAGGAGCCTCTGATAGTAAAAGAAACGATGAATTTTCCGCGACTATGGGGGAGAAACTGAATTGGGTAAAACAAATAAAAATGGTCGTTAAGATAAAAGAAATTTATCGACCAACTAAACTAAAATACGGTTGCGATATTTGGTGGTTTGGCGAGATTTTATGCGGGCAAAAAGTCGTTAAGCCGTTGTTCATTGGTGGTTTAATTTAGAAAAAGATTGCAGCGTGATTGTCTTTTTATGATTTGGATTGAGTGGGATTTTAAGTGTTAGACCGTTTCTTTACGGTATTGACGTGGCGAGTTACCACTCCACTTACGAAAGGCATGACGAAAGTTAGCGCTATCAGAAAAGCCAACTCGTTCAGATATCTCTTCAATACTCATTCGAGTTGAAGAAAGGTAGTGCCGGGAAAGGTGAAAGCGAACATGGTCCAGTATCTTCTGATAGCTCGTATTCGCTGCTTTCAGGTGACGACGCAGAGTTCGAGAAGACATGCCCAGTTCTGAAGAAATGGATTCTATAGAAGGGTAACATCCTGGCCTTTCAATCAGCATCTGAGAGACTTTCTCTTTGAGGCTACTGGGTGCACTGACTTTTGCCAACATGTCATCACACGATTTTAAGCACATCTGTAAAGTGATGGGGTTGGCGGTAGGAAGAGATGAATACAAGGTGGTTGCGTCGAACTCCCATTCAAGCTGGTCACTATTGAATTCAACCGGGCAGCGGAAAATCTCTGTGTATAGATCGCCGTATTCAGGTTTTGGATAGGGGAAGCGGATCACTTGAGAAGGAAAGGGCTGCTGTAAGACCTCTTCGCACAAACTGTGTATCGCCGCGAACCAGTATTCACAACAAAAGGGCAGTAAAGAATCGAGTTCGATAAGTTGCTCTGCGCGAAAGTAACCAATGTTGTCTTCTACAGACATGGTTTTCCTGAGGACAGGGCCAGCAAGTTGCAGATACTTAAACCCGATTAAAAAGGCATCGAGTAGTGTTTCGCTGCTAAACACCGCATAACCGAGCACGCCGAAATCGCTGAACCTCGCTTGTTGGCCAACTTTAAGCCCCAATCCGTCTTCGTTGGAATTCGCTAACGCATTACTGAACACAGCAAGCTTTTGCGCCAAAGTGATGTGTGTATCGGGTGTGTTGAGTTGGAGAGCATCGATGTTACTGCCTTCGAGCAACTCTTCGATACTGAGAACAGGCGACAGGTAACGATGCAGCAACTGAAGATCCAGAATGCCGAATGCTTGCATGTCGGGTTCGTAAACTGCGGTGTATTCCATAAGCTGCCTCTTGTTGAATATCGATATCTTAACCGAACTTTTAACATTTACGCCTGTTGCTTGTTCTCACTTTCGCAAGCTTGTTCCAAATTTTGGTTTATGTGTGCAAGGTTTTATTGGGCTTACACAGGTCGTGTCCGAATATCACCGGTTTTTGTCTTTTTGAAACCTGTTCGAAATGTTATCGAAATGTTGTAATTTATTGGGCTGCACATTGGAGCGTCTCAAACATTTTGCTCAATAACGACTCTTATCTACATGACACACCAATGTGCAGGCTCGTGATGACAAGAAAGAGACTTATTACAACGATTAGAACGTCTACGGTGACCGTCACAAACAGGTCTAAGCCGCACAAGGAGATCATGGATGCACAATCTTGCTGTTAATTTGGAGCGTAGCGCTTCGCTTTTTCCAACTAAAGCCGCTCTGCGTATGGGATCGGATGAAATCAGTTTTTCTCAGTTAGAACAACTTTCTGGAAACGTGGCTGCTAACTTGAAAAGACTTGGGTTGCAGAACGGAGATAAGGTAGCGTTGTCATGCCCGAACGTGACTTACTTTCCGATAGCCTATTACGGGATTCTAAAAGCGGGTTGTGTAGTCGTGCCTTTGAACGTGCTATTCAAGGCCAGAGAGATCGCTTATCACCTTAATGACTCTAACGCGAAGGCCTATTTATGTTTTGACGGCAGTGAAGAGCTTCCAATTGGTCGCTATGGTTTACAAGGTTTTGAGCAGGCAAACCACTGTGAACACTTTGTCGAGATGCCTATCCCAACAAACACAGACACTACTTTAGAAAGTAATGAGGAGCATGAATCAATCGCTGATTGGTTGGCACAACCTTTTACTCTTTTTGAGTCTGTGGCTTGTCATGGCGATGATACCGCTGTGATCCTTTATACCTCTGGCACGACGGGTCAACCAAAAGGGGCTGAGCTTTCCCACACCAACATGCAAACCAATGCGATGTCGTCACAGTATCTAATGAGATTGGAGTACAGCGACACCACAATGGCTACACTGCCTTTATTCCATAGCTTCGGTCAGACGGTGATGATGAACGCGAGTGTGCTAACAGGGTCCACCATGGTGTTGATTCCTCGTTTTGAACCGTCATTGGTTATTGAACAGATCATTAGCCATAAAGTCAGCGTGTTTGCGGGTGTTCCTACTATGTATATCGCGCTATTAAAGGCGGGAGAAGAGTCTTCTGATAGTTTAGAAAACACAAGCAAACGCTCTGAACAGGTTAAACACAGCTTGAGGTTAGGTGTTTCTGGCGGTGCTTCTATGCCGCTTGAGGTTATACGACAGTTTGAATCTCGTTTTGAATTACCAGTCTTAGAAGGTTATGGGCTCTCGGAAACGGCGCCGGTTGCGACCTTTAATCATATTGATGGCGATCGTTTATCGGGTAGTGTCGGTCAGCCTTTATGTGGCCACCTCATCAAGATTACTGATATACAAGGCAACTCTGTCGCTATGGGTGAACTCGGCGAAGTCTGTATTAAAAGCCCAAGTGTGATGAAAGGCTATTATCAAAGGCCAGAGGCGACAGCTGAATCTATTCGTGATGGTTGGTTCTTAACGGGAGATATCGGTCGCGTCGATGAGCATGGCAATTTGTTCATTGTTGACCGTGTTAAAGACATGATTATTCGTGGTGGGTACAACGTTTATCCACGTGAAGTCGAAGAAGTGTTGATGTGTCACCCCGATGTCGAAATGGTCGCGGTGGTAGGCGAGCATCATGAACATTTAGGCGAGGAGATCCACGCGCAGTGGTTCTTCACGAACATACGCAATGTGATAGTGCCGCCTTGATAGCATGGTGTCGTGAGCAACTCGCCGACTACAAATACCCGCGTAAGGTATTCATTCGTAAAGCCTTACCCATGACAGCAACCGGAAAAATCTTGAAGCGTGAGTTACACCCACTAGAAATAGCGGAGATGGGAAATGGATAGTTATGATTTTATTATTGTTGGCGGTGGTTCAGCTGGGTGTGTGATGGCTTCTCGGCTGTCGGAAGATCCTGATGTGACGGTTTGCTTGTTAGAAGCGGGTGGTAAAGACACCAGCCCATTCATTCACACACCCGTTGGCGTGGTGGCGATGATGCCAACCAAACTCAATAATTGGGCATTCGAAACGGTTGAACAGCCGGGTTTGAACGGTCGTAAAGGCTATCAGCCTAGAGGTAAGACACTTGGCGGTTCTAGCTCTATCAATGCCATGATGTACGCTCGTGGACATCGCTATGACTACGATAGATGGGAAAGCTTGGGCAATGCTGGCTGGAACTATGAATCCTGTTTGCCTTACTTTAAGAAAGCAGAAAACAACGAAGTCCACCAAGATGAGTTCCATGGCCAAGGTGGTCCTCTTAATGTGGCCAATCTTAGATCGCCAAGCCCTATGTTGGAACGTTATTTAACGGCGTGTGAATCGATAGGTGTACCTCGCAATGAGGATATTAACGGCGCTGCTCAGTTTGGGGCGATGCCGACGCAGGTAACACAGCTGAATGGTGAACGATGCAGTGCTGCCAAGGCTTACTTAACGCCAAACCTTTCACGATCGAATCTCACGGTCGTGACTAAAGCCACCACACATAAGGTTTTGTTTGAAGGCAAGAAGGCGATTGGTGTTGAATATGGTTCTAGCGGAAAGCGTTATCAGATACGATGCAATAAAGAAGTGATTCTTTCCGCTGGCGCGTTTGGTTCTCCCCAATTGCTGTTACTGTCTGGTGTCGGTGCTCAAACTGAACTAGAGACACATGGAATCGAACAGGTTCATGAATTACCTGGAGTGGGCAAGAACCTTCAAGATCATATCGACTTAGTACATTCGTATAAATGCAGTGAAAAGCGTGAAACTTTTGGTATCTCGCTGCAAATGGCCTCTGAAATGACCAAAGCCTTACCACTATGGCACAAAGAACGCCGCGGTAAAATGAGCAGTAATTTTGCAGAGGGAATAGGCTTTCTCTGTTCCGAAGATCATATCGCTGTACCGGATTTAGAGTTTGTATTTGTGGTCGCTGTTGTAGATGACCATGCTAGAAAAATTCATACCAGTCATGGCTTTACATCTCATGTCACCTTATTGCGACCGAAGAGCTACGGCACCGTAACGCTCAATAGTAATGATCCCTATGATCCGCCTAAGATCGATCCTGCGTTTTTCAGTCATCCTGAAGACATGGAGATCATGATTAAGGGCTGGAAGAAGCAGTATCAAATGTTAGAGAGTTCCGCGTTTGATGATATCCGAGGCAATGCTTTCTACCCTGTGGACGCCAGTGATGACAAGGCTATCGAGCAAGATATTCGCAATCGTGCAGACACTCAGTATCACCCGATCGGGACCTGTAAAATGGGACCTAGTAGCGATTCTTTAGCTGTGGTAGATAAAGATCTCAAAGTTTATGGATTGGATAATTTGAGAGTCATTGATGCTTCTGTGATGCCGACACTGATTGGGGCAAACACCAATGCACCAACCATTATGATTGCTGAGAAAGTCGCAGATCAAATCAAACAGCAATACGGGTTTGGCAAGCAAGAATCTAATATTCAAGCGAAAGGCGAAGCTGTAGTTTTATTCAAGAAGTTAAGTGATAACCATAAATAAAACAGTAGGCTAGATAGTCTTGATTTGGTAAGACTCTCTAACCTATTTTTGTGTGCTTACTTAGAATTAAGTAATGCTAAATCAATAGCTTAACCAATAGTATTACTTAGTTAGTGCTTGATTAAGCCACTGATCAAATTGACCTTTTGGCAGTGCACCGTTAATCGTATCAACACGTTGACCGTTCTTGAACACCATCACCGTTGGGATGCTTCTGATTTGATACATAGCCGCCAGTTGCTGTTGAGCTTCGGTATCAATTTTAACAAATCGAACATCGCCAGCGCGCTCTTTAGCGACATCGCTAAATACAGGTGCGAAACCTACACATGGGTTGCACCATGTCGCCCAAAAATCGACAACGACAGGCTGTGAACTGTTCAAAATTGATTGGAAATTCAGTGACGTACCTTCGATTGGTGCACCGTCTAGAAGTGCGTTTTTGCACTTACCACAAGTAGGGCTTTCTGAAATTCTTTCTGAAGGAACTCGGTTTACGCCACCGCAAGAAGGGCAACGTGTGTTGAATGTAGACATAACTTTCTCTTTTTATTGCGTCTCCGTGCCTAACGCGATTTACGAATCATGTACGGAACGCTTATACTGTTTAAAACAAGAATAAGATACTCAAATAAAAACAAACAATAAACAGGTAAATGATGACAAAATTTTACGCTGAAATTACGGGCTGGGGAAAGTGTCTGCCACCAGCCGTGCTATCCAATGATGATTTAAGCACTTTCATTGATACGTCTGACGAGTGGATTCGTACTCGAACTGGTATCGAAAATCGTCGTATCAGTCATGTAAATACCTCTGAGCTAGCGACCGTTGCTGCTCAACATGCAATGGCGTGTGCTGGTTTAACAGCCGAAGATATCGATCTTGTGATCGTAGCGACGTGCAGTCCAGACTCTCTTATTCCAAATACCGCGTCTAAAGTTCAACAGAACTTAGGCATCAAGAGCGCAGCAGCTTTTGACCTTAATGCAGCGTGTACAGGCTTTATCTACGGTGTTGAAACAGCAACTCGATTGATTCAAGCGGGCAACTACCGCAATGCGATCGTTGTGGGTGCAGAGCGTCTTTCATTCTTCATCGACTGGACCAAGCGTGATACTGCGGTTCTATTCGGTGATGGCGCTGGCGCTGTGGTTTTATCGCGTACTGAAGAACAAGTGGGTTTACAAGAAGCTCAAATCGGTTGTGACGCAGAGGGCCGTGACATTCTAGCAGTACCAAAATTCGGTACGTCTATGGACCGCTTTGCTGCTGATAACGGTTACTGGGATTTTGATTTCGTTGGTAAAGAGATCTTCAAGCGTGCAGTGAAAGGAATGGGCGCTGCAGCACATACAGTATTGAGTCGCACTGGCATCTCAACTGAAAACATCGATGTTGTGATTCCGCACCAAGCGAACATCCGAATTATTCAAACTCTGTGTGATATGGCGGGCATTGAACGTGAGAAAGCGTTTGTGAACATTCAAAACTATGGCAACACGTCGGCTGCGACTGTGCCAATTGCATTGTGTGAATCGTTAGAGCAAGGCTTTGTTAAACCGAACTCAAACATCCTTGTGGCGGCATTCGGTGCCGGTTTAACTTGGGGGGCAGGCCATATTAAGTGGGGTAGCCGTGTTGATCCGTTAGGTCAATCGGACGCTAAGCTTCCAGAAGCAGATAGCTCGGCATTAGAACTTCTAGAGAGAGCCATTTTACACTGTAAAACGCGTCCTAATTCTGAGAATGAGTAGCAGCATGGCGCAAGTTCGTTTTATGACAGAAGCCGACCTCGATGGAGCGGCTTTAGTTCACCAAGCTACTTTTGTTCGACAGCAAAACTCAAAAAATTGGTTACAATGTAACTTAAATGCTGCGCCACGCTTTCTTAACTTTGTTGCTGAAAGCGATGGCGAGATTGTCGGCTACATTATTTGGGTTCAAAAGAGTGGGTTTAGGCCTGAAGCTGTTTTGGAGCTAGAACAACTTGCTGTGTTACCGAGTGCTCAGGGGCAAGGATTGGGCAAAAAGCTGATTCTAGACTCTTTGCCTCAAGTGAAGCAGAAGCTATCAGAGCAGGGCTCGACACTAAAACATGTATTAGTGACCACCAGAGCAGATAACTTTGCACAAAAGCTCTATCAGTCGACATTGGGCGCTCAAGTCGAAACCACGATTTCAAACTTTTACTCAGCCGATGAAGTGCTTATGATAGCTCGCAATGTAGGTGAACGAATCTGATCGCTGAGTTCTTAGAACCATTATTATCAGCGGCATAACTCGATTAACGTTTTATTAGGGGCTTCTGTGGCCCTTTTGTTATTTCTTAGGAAGTATTTTGAAGAAAGTTTTAGCAATTGGCTACGTTTGGCCAGAACCGAATTCATCGGCGGCTGGCAGCCATATGATGTCTCTTTTACGTCTATTTAAGAGACAAGGTTGGTCAGTTGAATTTGCAACACCCGCTCAAGAAACCGAGCACATGATTGATCTCTCTGAAGAGGGCATCACAAGCCAATCTATACAGTTAAATTGCGATAGCTTTGACGATTACATTGAAGAGCTGCAGCCCGATGTTGTGATGTTTGACCGTTTTATGATGGAAGAACAGTTTGGTTGGCGTGTCGAGAAAGTATGCCCGAATGCCTTTAAGTTACTGGATACGGAAGACTTACAGTTTCTGCGTAATGCTCGACACGAAGCGGTTAAGAAAGAAATAGATCTGACCAAAGCACACTTGTACAGTGACTTGGCTAAACGTGAAATTGCCGCGATCCTGCGCTGTGATCTTTCGTTGATCATTTCAAGTTACGAGATGGAACTGCTTCAATCTGAGTTCAATATCGATCCCAAACTGCTTCATCATCTGCCGTTCATGGTTGATCTTAATACGCTTCCTGAAAGCACGAAAAGCTTTGAAGAACGTAAGCATTTCATGACGATAGGTAATTTTAGACATGCGCCTAACTGGGATGCAGTGCTTCAGTTACAGAAGATTTGGCCGAAGATTCGTAAGCAGTTGCCTGATAGTGAACTTCATATTTACGGATCTTATCCGCCGCCGAAAGCAACCGCTTTGCATAATCCAAAAACCGGTTTCCATATCAAAGGTTGGGCTAAAGATGCTCAAGAAGTGATGGAAGATGCACGTGTTTGTGTTGCGCCATTACGTTTTGGCGCTGGCATTAAAGGCAAGTTACTTGATGCGATGAAGCTGCAAACTCCGAATGTAACCAGCGAGATCGGCAGTGAAGGCATGCTACCGCAAGGTGAACTGCAATGGCCGGGCGCAGTGTCAGATGATATTGATGAGTTTGTTGAACAAGCTGTCGCTCTTTATAAAGATGAAAAGAAATGGCTTAAAGCTCAAAGCCAATGTCATTCAATTCTTGAAGCGCACTATGAACAGAATCAACTGGGCGACAAATTGATCGAGCGACTGACTGCGCTAGGTTCTGAGCTTGATGCGCATCGACTGAATAATTTCTTTGGTTCAATGCTTAAGCACCATAGTATGGCGAGCACTAAGTACATGTCGCAATGGATTGCTGAGAAGAACAAGGTCAAATAGCTGTTCTTTACCAAAGACAGAATAAATCTTAAGCCCTTAGGTTAACACCTAGGGGCTTTTTTCATGCAGGGCGCTTGTTAATTCCAAACTTACAAAACGACACATACTCGCAGTACATTAGCATTGACTAATTTATATTTATTAGTAAACTCTAATTTATAGGTTGTTATGAGTTTATGATGTTTGTGGATAGGAGAGGTTTGTGCTTAGTTTGATTCCTTGGGATGCTTTTTTCGGCGGCATGTTGTTAGGCGTGTCGGCCATTGTTTTAATGTTGGGGATTGGTCGAGTTGCTGGCATTAGTGGCATTGTCAGCCGATTATTGCCAACTGGCACCAGCAACAAAGAACGTAAAGATGCGGATACAGCAAACACCGAAAAACACTGGCGTATCGCCTTTGTTGTGGGAATGGTCGCAAGTGGTTGGCTATTAATTCCGACGGGCTACCAACTTCCGCAGTTAGAAGAGATGAATCTCGCTTTAGTGATTATTGCTGGCCTTCTGGTGGGCTTTGGTACTAAAACAGCGAACGGTTGTACTAGCGGGCATGGCATTGTCGGAATGGCGCGTTTATCTAAACGTTCTATTGTTGCGACCTGTGTATTTATGGGTGTGGCAATCGTAACCGTGTTTATCAAGAATCTGACTGGCTTGGGGGCATAATGAAAAACGCTTCATTTACTATCGTTATCGGTTTGGTCGCAGGTATTCTTTTTGGCTCTGGCATGATCATCTCAGGGATGGTTGATCCTGAGAAGGTACTCGGCTTCTTAGACATTACCGGTAACTGGGACATTAGTTTGGCATTCGTCATGGGTGGCGCGCTATTGGTCTTTGCACCGTTTTATCATCTGGTCATTAAAAAGCGCGCTAAAGCCATCAATGGCGAGCCGTTAGATAGCCGTAACAATCCGTTGATAGACAGAAAGCTGATTCTTGGATCTACAGCGTTTGGCTTAGGCTGGGGGATTGCAGGCTTTTGCCCAGGCCCTGCGGTAACCAGCCTAAGTGGCGGCAACCCGACGGTGTGGGTGTTTATGATAAGCATGCTGGTGGGAATGTGGCTGGCGGATCGTATGAACAAAACGTGTTAGTAGCAAGCTTATAGCTGATTACATTGGCTTTGACGTTATCCGTTCTGAGCTGACCAAGCATAGAGGTTGACTCGCTTTCAGCACGAAAGTCAGTCAGCCTCTTTCTATATTTACTGTTTCTATTATTTTCAGTTATCTACAATCTGCTGTTATCTAAAATCTACTATTTAATAGTCGTTGAAACTGGACAGTGGTCGCTGAGTTTGTAGTCCAGAACATCTTGTGTTTCAAATACCTTCTGCTTTGCAGGAGAAGCATTTAGCGACTCACTCACCACAATATGATCAATAACAGAGCGGAACTGATGTGTGCGATAATTGTTGCGGTTAGAGCGTACCTTACAATCTGCACGGGTCTTTCGTGTCGCTAACTGCGCATCAGTATATTGTGATAACTCTTTCCACATCCAATCTCGTGAGTAAGCGAGGTTATGGTTAAAGTCGCCAAGAATGGCGTAGTCTTCGTTATTGCGCTCTCTTTGCTTTATCCACTTGTTCAGTTGCTGAGCTTGCTCTTTTAAACGAGAACAATCGCGGTTGGACTTATACGCTCCGCTACAACCTGCCTTTAAATGCACAGACAACATGTGAATGGGTTTAAAGTTTGTTTCTACAACGATATAGCTGGCAAACCTAAGTTTACTGTTGGATGTGGTTTCAAGCGGAAAGTCAGCGTAGTCGGTGAGGGCTACTCCTTTACGAACTGCAAATCCCGTGTATTGGTTCACTTCTTTAAATTGGCGGTTGCTGTTCTTAGATAGCGCCCGGTCAGACATCAATATCTTGTATTGATCACCAGCCACACGCTGAATGGCATTTACGTTATCGACTTCTTGAAACGCAACCACGTCTGCGTCTAAGGATTGAAAATAAGTTGCGAGTTTGTCGAAATCAGCTTGATCACGTTTGTCAGAAAACTTATTCACAGCCTCGTTGGTTGATAACCATTCGATATTCCAACTGGATATGGTCAAAGGTTCAGCAAATGTCTGGCTACTGAGTAAGCAGCCTAACATTATCCAGTTTTGAAGTCGTTTCATGCCAAATATCCCTAATTTTGTCTGCCAATATTGATGAGCCGTTATCCTACAACACTTACCAAAAATTCAACTCTTTTTAGGAGTTTTTTTATTGTTACATTGTTTCTTTTCGACTTGAGAACTAGCGTAATAATATTGAATTGATCTTAGTCAGCGTTCTCTTTTTATTGATCCAAATCAATACTCAAAGTTGGTGGTTCTCGTTAAATACGCCACAATATCTAGTGTTAGTTAAACGATAAATCGCTCTATATAGTGTGTTTGTGGATAAGTCTGTGAATACCTCAAGAGTAAGGAGAAGTGGTGAAATCAATCGTAATCAAGCGTGATGGCTCAAGAGCTCCATTCAGTAGAGATCGCATCCAAGCTGCAGTGGAAGCAGCATCAGACAAAGCCGATAAGGAAATTGCTATTTATGCACTGAATGTGGCATTAGCAGTTGAGTTGAAGCTCGAAGACTACGATGAAGTTCATATCTCTGAAATTCAAACCATGGTCGAGAACGAGCTAATGCAGGGACCATACAAGTCTCTGGCTCGTGCCTACATTGAATATCGTCATGACCGCGACATCGCCCGTGAGAAGCAAAGCGCTTTAACTCGTGAGATCGAAGGTTTGATCGAAGAAAGCAACGTTGATCTAATCAATGAAAACGCGAACAAAGATGGCAAAGTAATCCCAACTCAGCGTGACCTGCTGGCGGGTATCGTGGCTAAACACTATGCAAAAACTCACATTTTGCCACGTGATATCGTACATGCTCACGAATGTGGTGATATTCACTACCACGATCTAGACTACGCACCGTTCTTCCCAATGTTTAACTGCATGCTTATCGATCTGAAAGGCATGTTAACGCATGGCTTCAAGATGGGTAACGCGGAAATCGACACACCTAAGTCTATTTCTACGGCGACAGCGGTAACCGCGCAGATCATCGCGCAAGTGGCGAGTCACATCTACGGCGGCACAACGATTAACCGCATCGATGAGGTTCTTGAACCTTACGTTATGGCGAGCTACGAGAAGCACTTATCGCTAGCGAAAGAGTGGGACATTCATAGCCCAGAAGCTTTTGCTATCTCTCGCACAGAGAAAGAGTGTTACGACGCGTTCCAATCTCTGGAGTACGAAGTAAACACGCTGCACACCGCTAATGGTCAAACACCATTCGTGACGTTTGGTTTTGGTTTAGGTGAAAGCTGGGGCTCGAAATTGATTCAGCAATCAATCTTGAAAAACCGCATTGCAGGTTTGGGTAAGAACCGTAAAACAGCCGTGTTCCCTAAACTGGTATTTGCGATCAAAGATGGTTTGAACCACCAGAAGCAAGATCCAAACTACGACATCAAGCAATTAGCGCTAGAGTGTGCGTCTAAGCGTATGTACCCAGACATTCTTAACTACGACAAAGTAGTAGAAGTGACAGGGTCATTTAAAACGCCTATGGGTTGTCGTAGCTTCTTGAATACTTATGAAGAAAATGGTGAGTTGATTCACGAAGGCCGTAACAACTTAGGTGTTGTTAGCTTGAACTTGCCACGTATTGCGATTAACGCAAAACAAGATATGGCTAAGTTCTACGAACTGCTTGATGATAAACTCAAGCTGGCTCGTCGTGCATTAGAAACTCGTATTTCTCGTCTAGAAAACGTGAAAGCACGTGTTGCTCCAATCCTATACATGGAAGGTGCATGTGGCGTTCGCTTGAAAGCAGACGACTCTATTGCCGATATCTTCAAGAACGGCCGCGCGTCTGTTTCTCTTGGTTACATTGGTATCCACGAAGCGATGACAGCACTTTACGGTACTGACGTTCACCTGTACGACGATGGCGAAATGCGTGCTAAAGCGCTTGAGCTGGTGGAGTACATGAAGCGTGAAGTGGAATCTTGGACGAAAGAGACAGGTTACGCATTCAGCCTATACGGCACACCAAGTGAAAACCTATGTAGCCGTTTCTGCAGCATCGATACCAAAGAATTTGGTGTGATTGATGGTGTGACAGACCGTGGTTACTACACCAACAGCTTCCACTTAGATGTGCAGAAGACAGTGAACCCATACGACAAGATCGATTTCGAGATGCCTTATCCTGAAATTTCTAGCGGTGGTTTTATCTGTTACGGCGAATTCCCGAACATGCAGAAGAACATCGAAGCACTAGAAAACGTATGGGATTACAGCTACACACGTGTTCCTTACTACGGCACTAACACACCGATTGATGAGTGTTACGAATGTGGTTACAACGGTGAGTTCGACTGTACAAGTAAGGGCTTTACGTGTCCTAAATGTGGCAACCATGACTCAACCAAAGTATCGGTGACGCGCCGTGTTTGTGGTTACCTTGGTAGCCCAGATGCACGACCATTTAACTTCGGTAAGCAAGAAGAAGTTAAACGCCGAGTGAAGCATCTTTAGTAAGCTCTAAGATTATTAGCTAGCTTATTTAGAAGAGCTACGTTTCAAGAAATATGATTGGTATCGGCGTTATGTCGATACCAATTCTTTCGTTTCAGCTTTTACAACACATCTTCTCAAACTATTAAGTAATCACGAGTTTTCAATACTGCCTTATGAATTATCACCAATATCACCCAATCGACGTTGTAAATGGCCCTGGAACACGCTGCACTTTGTTTGTGTCGGGTTGTGTACACCAGTGTCGCGGGTGTTATAACCAATCGACGCAAAGGTTGGACTCTGGGCATTTGTTTACTCAAGAACTACAAGACCACATTATCGCTGATCTCAATGATCCGCGAATTAAGCGTCGTGGCTTGTCGCTTTCTGGTGGTGATCCTTTGCATCCTGCAAACGTGTCTGAAGTGCTTAAGCTTGTTCAGCGTGTAAAAGCAGAATGTGAAGGTAAAGACATCTGGATGTGGACTGGCTATGAGCTCGATGAGCTGGATGACAAACAGAAGCAAGTATTGGAATACGTTGATACCCTGATTGACGGTCGTTTCGAACAAGATAAAGCGGATCCAATGTTAGATTGGCGTGGTAGCTCAAACCAAATCATCCATCGGTTCCAGCTTTAGTGGACTAACGTAAATTTACGACATACTACACTAGTACAAATAGTTAGCCTCAGCCCTCTGCTGAGGCTTTTTTATTTTATGACGTAGTTAAATTTGTAAATTGATGGAATATTGAACTATCTGGAGTAGGGATTGCTAGGATGTACTGGATTCAACTAGAGTTATCTCCTAAAAATCAAAACTTTGATGAATTTCTGTTTCTTAAATTGTAAATAAAATGATAACTTGGAGGTCATTACTTGAATTTCAAAGGGTTGTGACTTTCATGTTTTCACATCTACCAAAACCAACTTTAGATCCAATTCTATCTCTTTCTGTTGCTTACCGCGGCGATACTCGTACTGATAAAGTCGACTTAGGCATTGGCGTTTACAAAAACGATCAAGGCGAAACTCCGATCATGAAAGCCGTTTCTATGGCTCAAGATATCGTTGTTGAAACGCAGAAAACCAAAGCTTACGTTGGCCTAGCAGGCTGTGAAGAGTTCAACCAGAGCATGGTTGATCTGCTGCTTAAAGGGACTTCTGCAATGGATCGCGTTGCTGCGATTCAAACACCGGGTGCAAGTGGTGCACTTCGCATGTTGGGTGACTTAATGAAAGTTTCTCAACCAGACACCACGGTTTGGATTTCAAACCCAAGCTACGTTAACCACAAACCGGTGATGGAAGCGGCAGGCTTAAAAGTTCGATATTACAATTACTTCAGTCCTGAAACGAAGCAAGTTGATACTGCAAGAATGTTGGATGACCTTTCAAAAGCGGGTCCATCAGACGTGGTACTACTGCACGGTTGCTGTCATAACCCAACGGGTGCGGATATCGACTTTGAGGCGTGGCAGGAAATTACCAAACTATCGCAGAAAAATGGCTTCTTGCCGTTCGTTGATATTGCTTACCAAGGCTTTGGTGATGGCTTAGAAGAAGACGCAAAAGGTCTTCAACACATGGCTAACAACGTCGAAGAGATGTTGATTACGACATCTTGCTCGAAGAACTTCGGTTTATACCGTGAAAGAACGGGTGCCGCTATCGTGATTGGCAAAAACAGCGAACACGTTGGCAATGCTAAAGGTAAGCTTCTAACGCTTGCTCGTTCAACTTACACAATGCCGCCAGATCATGGTGCAGCTTTGGTTAAAACAATTCTTCAGAATCAAGAGCTAACCTCGATTTGGAAGCAAGAATTGAGTGAAATGCAGCAACGTTTGTTGAATCTGCGCCAAAGTTTATGTGATGAATTGCGAAATACTTATAACACGTCACAATTTGACTTCATTGAAAGCCATAAAGGCATGTTTAGTGTACTAGGCTTTAAAGAAACTCAAATGAATCAATTACGTGAAGAATATGGAGTCTATGGTGTTGGTGATGGACGCATCAATATCGCAGGCCTTTCCGAATCTCATATTCCTTATGTAGCAAAAGCGATAGCAAACGTTTCAAAATAGAAGGTGACTGAATGTATAATTGGAAAGCGATTGTAGTTTTAATGCTAAGTGGTGGCCTGTTTGCTTGTTCGGCTACAACTCAAGCTCCTGTTGAGCCAGAGCAAAAGCCTCAAATCGAACAACCTGTTGTGGATGACTCTTCAAAAACTGACGCAACAGAAGGCGAGAAAGTAACGGAACCTACTGAGAAGCCTGAAGAAGTAAAACCAACTGAGCCGGAAGTAAAACCTGCACCTGTTGAAAAACCAGTAGAGAAGGTTAGAAAAACAAGTGACGGCAAACTGATTCTTGGTGAAGAAGAGTGGGTGTTTGTTCCTGGTTTAAAAGAAGCGTTTAAAGCACGTGTAGATACAGGTGCAACAACATCTTCAATCAGTGCGGTTGATATTGTTGATTTTGAACGTGACGGAAAAGACTGGGTTAAGTTCAAAATTGAACATGACGGCATCACAACGGAAGAGGTGAGCTTACCGGTAGAGCGTTGGGTTAAGATCAAGCAGTCGAGCGCGGAAGGCACACAACGACGTGCAGTGGTTGTCGCTTCAATTCAAATCGGTGACCTGAAAGACAAAACGGAGTTTACTCTAGCGGACCGAACGCATCTTTCTTTCCCACTTCTGTTGGGTAGAAGCTTCTTTAGAGATGTTGCGGTAGTAGATGTAAGCCAAAAATACGTTCAAAAGAAAATTACTAAATAACAATTCTACTCGTCATCAAAGCTTTTCGTTTTGAAGAGCTATCGTTTCAAAAGTGACGAGATTGAAAGACTTTTAGTGTTGATAAATGAAATCCCTGCCAGTTCTGCTGGTGGGGATTTTTCTATTTACACCCCAATAACGTATGAAAAGCATCTAAATGGTCTATGTTTACTATTCGTTTACTGTTTAGCCTCGACAACGTGATCGAGATCTCTATATAATCCGCGCTTCGATTTTTGTTTAATCCATACTTTCGTACTTCTTATTTAGGTTCTTGAAATAGCCTAATAATTATCTGTCAGTACACGCTTAGGAATTAGTTCTTTGATATCTACCGCGAACATCACAATGCAATTTGGCGCAGAGCCGCTGTTTGAAAACATCTCTGCTAAATTTGGTAACGGCAACCGTTATGGTTTGATCGGCGCCAATGGTTGCGGCAAATCAACGTTCATGAAAATCCTAAGTGGCGCATTAACGCCAAGCTCGGGCAACGTTTCTATCACTCCGGGAGAGAAACTGGGTGTGCTAAGCCAAGATCAGTTCGCTTTCGAACAGTACAGCGTTATCGACGTTGTGATCATGGGCGACAGAAAACTTTGGGAAGTAAAACAAGAACGTGACCGCATTTACTCTTTGCCAGAAATGAGCGAAGACGACGGCATGAAAGTCGCAGAACTTGAAAGTGAATTCGCGGAAATGGATGGCTACACAGCAGAAAGCCGTGCTGGCGACATCCTAATTCAAGCGGGTATTGAAGAAGAGTTCCATTTCGGCTTGATGCAGCAAGTAGCTCCAGGTTGGAAACTGCGTGTGCTATTGGCACAAGCTCTGTTTGCAAACCCAGATATCCTGCTTCTGGATGAACCAACCAACAACTTGGACATTCACACGATCAACTGGCTTGCTGAAGAGCTAAACCAGCGTAAATGTACAATGATCATCATTTCGCACGATAGACACTTCCTGAACTCTGTGTGTACACACATGGCAGACATCGACTACGGTGAGCTACGTGTCTACCCTGGTAACTACGAGTACTTCCTAGAAGCATCTGGCTTGATTCGTGAACAGCTTTTAGCAAGCAACGCTAAGAAAGCGGCTGAAATCAGCGAGCTTCAAGATTTCGTAAACCGTTTTGGTGCTAACGCATCTAAAGCAAAACAAGCAAGCTCTCGTGCCAAGAAAATGGATAAGATCACGCTTGATGAAGTGAAATCATCGAGCCGTATGAGCCCATCTATTGATTTTGGCGAAGGTAAGAAACTACACCGTCAAGCGCTTGAACTTCAAGACCTTGGTCACGGCTTCGATGGCGAAACATTGTTTGCCGGTGGTAACTTGCTGCTTGAAGCGGGTACTCGTCTTGCGGTTATCGGTGAGAACGGTGTAGGTAAAACCACGCTGCTACGTTGCCTAGTTCAAGAGCTAGAGCAAAACGAAGGTATCGTAAAATGGTCTGAAAACGCATCTGTAGGCTACTGCCCACAAGATAGTACGTCTGACTTTGATAACGACCTGAGCATCTTCGATTGGATCTCACAATGGCGCACAGTGAAGCACGATGACCTTATGGTACGTGGCATTCTAGGTCGCCTATTGTTTACTGCTGACGATGCGAACAAAAAAGCGCGTAACTGTTCTGGTGGTGAGAAGAACCGTCTGTTATTCGGCAAGCTAATGATGCAAGACATCAACGTGCTTGTAATGGACGAACCAACCAACCACATGGACATGGAAGCAATCCAAGCCCTGAACGACGCGTTGAAGGTTTACACTGGCACGCTTATCTTCGTAAGCCATGACCGAGAGTTCGTTTCTTCATTAGCAACACACATCATCGATGTAAAAGATCAACAGCTAGTGAGCTTCCAAGGTACTTATGAAGAGTACTTAGGTCACCAGAAAAAGATGCTGATGGTTAGCTTATAAAGCAAGTCGCTGGCTCAGGTCGTGAACGACTAAAAGCCAGCGAAACTAACAAACAAAAAAGCCCCGAACATTAATATGTTCGGGGCTTTTCTATGTAATACGTTTAGCTATTTATTACTCAGTAATTGAAATCTAGATTAGAATCCGAATCGAGCCGACATTAAGATTTGGTGGCCATATGTGCCGTTATTGCGCATATCAAGACCAACAGACAGTTGATCAGTTGAATGGAAACGAGCACCGATACCCAAAATTGAACGAGTGTCATCGTTGTCGATCAGTTGACCAAGGCGTGCGTTAACTTCAACGTTTGCCATTAACCAAGCTCTCAAGCCAAGGTTAATTTCTGTTTTGATGTGGTTATCGTCATTCCGTTCAATGTTGTGCAGTAACATTTGGCCAGTAACGTCAGCAAATTGACTGATTGGGCCGTTGAATCCCATACCTACCGCTGCATCCCAATCACTTTCAAATTCTGAATCGATACGAGCAACAAAATGAGAGTTCTGAGTGAACATTGTTGTGACTTCACCACCGAAAGTACTTGGGCTAGTACCCATGCGCAGCTCGAATGTGTTGTAGTTAAAGTTGTTTGCAGACGCAGAGAATGAACACAGTGCAGCGAGTCCTAAAAGGACAGTCTTATTCGTGCAACCTAGCATGGTGACTCCATATAAATTGTATTTTGCGGCAGTATAATACAAAAAAGCCTGCAATATGCAGGCCAATTATTTGAAGTCGGTATTTTTATATTAATCGCTTATAGAACCTGGATGTGGTCCACTTCGATTTCAGGTGTCTTACCACCTTCATATTCACCGAAGATACGAACTTTTGTATCAGCGGTCAGTGGTTGTGCTAGGCGGATATCATCATCAAGTTCGATTTGAATTTCACTCTGGCCATCAGAGAAGACAAACGTGTCATTCTTAAGTTGACGAACGATCTTGCCATCCACAATTGCTTCTTGCTCTGCGAACATGCTTGTGTCGGCAAGTAGTGTCGCAACAGAAACGGTTTCAATTGGGCCAGTATAAGCAATAGCGCTTTCGTGCTTGTTGCTGTTGTGGTCACTAGCCATTGCGAAAGTAGGAGCAAGGATAATAGTAGATGCGATAGCTAATACAGTTTTTTTCATGGTGAATCCCTTAATGTTGTTTTTAGTAGAAACGTTTTTCTGAATTTGAAACGTTTCTTTTCGTTAGTACGTTTTTTGTTGAAGCGCCTGTTATCGTTCACAAGCTTCGTTTCGATGGAGCTATTAAACAACACTGGGGTTGAATCCAGAGTGAGTAACACATTCATTTTCCATTCATTTTATTGAGCATCTACTCGGCAATGACGTTAAGATGGTCGCAGAGAAATATTGCCCACAGCTATAAATTGAAAATTAAGAAATTAAGAAATTAAGAAATTAAGGATTTAAGTACAAATGCGAGCACCATTAAGTGCCCTTATGGTTCAAGGGACAACGTCAGATGCCGGAAAAAGTGTTTTGGTGGCAGGTTTATGCCGTGTTTTGGCAAGGAAAGGAATCAAAGTGGCACCTTTTAAGCCACAAAACATGGCGTTGAACAGTGCTGTGACAAAAGATGGTGGCGAAATTGGTCGCGCTCAAGCGGTTCAGGCGCAAGCTTGCAATATAGAGCCAACCGTTCACATGAACCCTGTATTGTTAAAGCCTAATTCAGATACCGGCGCGCAAGTGATTCTGCAAGGCCGAGCGCTGAGCAACATGGAAGCGACGGGTTATCATGATTACAAGAAAGTGGCGATGGATACAGTTATCGACTCGTTTGACCGACTTTCTGAAGAATATGAAAGCGTGATGATTGAAGGTGCGGGGAGCCCAGCCGAAATCAATCTTCGTGAAAATGATATCGCTAACATGGGATTTGCTGAGAAAGCGGACATCCCTGTGATCATCGTTGCTGATATTGACCGTGGTGGCGTTTTTGCGCATCTCTACGGGACATTAGCTCTATTGTCTGAATCTGAACAAGCTCGTGTAAAAGGCTTTGTGATAAATCGTTTTAGAGGCGATATCGCACTGCTTCAATCTGGCCTAGATTGGCTAGAGGAAAAAACCGGCAAGCCTGTGATTGGTGTGTTGCCATATCTGCATGGTTTTAACTTAGAAGCGGAAGATGCCATTACCTCTGCTCAAGAGTCTTACGGAGAAGCTAAGCTTAAGGTGGCGGTGCCAGTGCTAACCCGAATCAGCAACCATACAGACTTTGACGCGTTAAGATTGAATCCTTCGATTGATTTACGTTATGTCGGTAAAGGCGAACGTGTAAACAATGCTGATTTAATTATCTTGCCGGGTACAAAGTCGGTAAGAGCAGATTTGGATTACCTAAAAGAACAAGGCTGGGATAAAGATATTCAACGCCACCTGCGCTTAGGCGGCAAAGTGATGGGTATCTGCGGTGGCTACCAAATGTTAGGTAACATCATCCACGATCCTGATGGCGTTGAAGGGGAACCCGGCAGCAGCGAAGGGTTAGGGTATCTGGATACTGAAACGACCCTTACACAGCAGAAAACCTTAACCAACGTACGCGGCACCATGACGCTGGATGGCAAAACAGCACAAGTAAAAGGGTATGAAATCCACGTAGGTAGGACTGATGTCAAAGAAACAGCCTTACCGGTTCAGTTAGAATCTGGCAGCCTAGATGGCGCTGTGAATCAAGATAACTCGATTTTTGGTACTTACTTGCATGGCGTATTCGACAACAGTGATGCGTTGTCGCTTATTTGCGAATGGGCAGGAGCCAACGATGTGACCGCGATTGACCACGAACAGCTTAAAGAGCTGGGTATTAATCGAATCGCTGATGCCATCGAAGAGTACTTAAATCTTGATCTGCTTTGGCCAGAGTTAACAGCTTAAGCCGCCATTTAGAAGTTAGCTAAAGAACTTAAACGAACAATAGATAAGTGATAACAATGAAAAAGCGAGTCTTCCTTTTAACCATGGCTTTAACTTCGGCATTGAGTTCTAGTCATCTTTTTGCTGCGGAAAAGCTACGAGTTTACGCTGCATCGTCGATGACCAATGCGGTTAATCTGTTGGTTGAAGAGTTTGAGAAAGACCATTCTGTCGATGTGATTCCTGTGTACGCGAGTACGTCGTCTTTGGTGCGACAAATCGAAAGAGGAGCACCAGCAGACATTTTTATCTCGGCAAATGAGAAATGGATGACGCATTTAGTCGATCGTAGATTGGTTTATAGTGACAATGTCACAAACCTATGTGAAAACGAACTGGTGCTGATTGCTCCTAAAGAGACATCGGTAACGTTAGACCTATCAAAAGGTGAACAATGGGCTAAACTGCTTACTAATGAAAGGCTTGCAGTGGGTAACACCATGTCGGTTCCTGCTGGTATCTATGCAAAAGAAGCGTTAGAAACGTTAGGTGTATGGGACGATGTGAAAACTCGATTGGCACCAAGTAACAATGTTCGTATGGCCTTAGCCTTAGTCGAGCGCAGTGAAGCTAAGCTTGGCATTGTCTACAAAACGGATGCGTTGCTTTCTAAAGAAGTAAACCTAGTGTCGACCTTCCCATCAGATCTGCACACACCAATACGTTACCCTGTAGCGAAGTTGAGCGATAAAATCGTTGCAGAAGAGTTCTATACTTTCCTAAAGAGCGAAAAAGCGAAAGACACCTTGAACAGTTTTGGATTTGAAGTGCGTTAAATGATGTATTTATCGGAATACGAATACCAAGCCTTAATGCTGAGCTTAAAAGTCGCTGGGTTTGCCATCTTGTGGCTTATCCCAATCGGCATTGGTTTAGCATGGTTACTTGCTAAGAAACAATTTGTAGGCAAAAGCATTGTAGAGAGCATTGTCCATTTACCTTTGGTACTTCCACCTGTGGTTATTGGCTATTTACTGCTAGTGATGATGGGCAGGCAAGGCATCATAGGTTCGTGGCTCAATGACGTGTTTGGTATTGTATTCAGCTTTAGTTGGAAGGGCGCGGCACTCGCTTGTGTGGTTGTGGCGTTGCCGCTGATGGTTCGCTCTATTAGATTGAGCCTAGAAACCGTAGACAGTAAGCTTGAAGAGGCGGCTGCCACATTAGGCGCTTCACCTCTTCGTGTGTTTTTCACGATCACTTTACCCTTGATGATCCCAGGGATCATTACCGGCACCATGCTTTCATTCGCAAGAAGCCTAGGGGAGTTTGGCGCGACCATCAGCTTCGTTTCAAATATTCCCGGTGAAACACAAACCATTCCTTTGGCTATGTATACCTTTATTGAAACCCCTGGTGCGGAAATGGAAGCGGCGCGTTTGTGTGTTATTTCTATTGTGATAGCGCTGGGTTCATTGATGCTATCCGAGTGGCTCAACAAAAAGTCGGCGCAACGCTTAGGAGGCAATGCATGAGTGCTTTGATCCTCCAATATCAGCAACAACTTGGCGAAACCTTCTTTGATATCGACTTGGAATTACCAAGTAGTGGCATTACGGCAATTTTTGGTCGTTCTGGCGCGGGTAAAACCTCACTTATCAATGCGATCAGTGGCCTTAAACAGCCCGATAAAGGTTTGATCAGCGTATCTGGCACGACACTGTTCGATAGTGAAAATGGCATTAATTTGCCGACTCACAAACGCAACGTCGGTTATGTGTTCCAAGAGTCGCGATTGTTTCCACACATGAAGGTGGCAGCGAACCTTAAATACGGAATGAAAAGCGTCGATAAAGCACACTTTGAGCAAATTGTCTCATTGTTGTCCTTGGGTTCATTGCTTGATCGCTATCCAGCTCGTTTGTCTGGCGGTGAGAAGCAGCGTGTGGCGATTGGCCGTGCATTGTTGTCAAAGCCGAGCATTCTGTTGATGGATGAGCCTTTAGCGTCTCTCGACTTGCCTCGTAAGCGCGAAGTGATGCCATTTCTGGAAAACTTATCCGAAACCGTCCAGATACCGATCATTTATGTCACTCATAGCCTCAATGAAATTTTACGCTTGGCAAATCACCTTGTGATTATTGACCAAGGTAAAGTGATTTCATCGGGCGTGACGGAAGAAGTTTGGGCATCGAGAGCTATGCAACCTTGGCAATCTTTCTCAGAGCAAAGCTCGTTGTTTGAAGCGACATTAGCGGAACACAATGACGATTATGCGTTGTCTCGCTTGATGTTAGGAAAGTCGACGTCATTGTGGGTTCAGAAAGTGTCGAGTGAGCTGGGTACGACAGTGAGGCTACAAGTTAGGGCAAATGACGTCTCTATCACGCTAGAACAGCCGAAAGGAACTTCGATACGTAACATCCTTCCTGTCACCATTAAAAGCGTAGAGACGCACCAACAGGGCACAAATAAGCAGAGTGTCGCTGTCGAGCTAGAGTTAGAGTCTGGATGCTACCTATGGGCAACCATTACATTGTGGGCGCTGGATGAGTTGAATCTAGAAATCGGGCAGCGTGTTTACGCTCAAATTAAAGGTGTGAGTGTTGCTCAAAGAGATATCGCGGTAACGCATTAAACCTGACAAGGTCAGTTTTTCGATATTGCCGCGATACTGCCTGTTATAGGTTCTGAAAATTCGGTCTTGATTCCATGAATGGATACATGCGTCATTTTTATACGGTATAACTGCCAGTTTTGCGCCACACTATATGAGTGTTAAAGCATATGATTTGTCGAATCATATGAACATTAGCAACAAGAACATACAGACGTAACGATCGACGAACAGAAAATAGCGGATATAAAAAAGCCGCGTGTTTAAAGAAACATGCGGCTTAATTCTAAGTAGTACTGTTAGCGCTTAGCCTAGTTTAGGCGACTAGCGACTTACTTAGTAAAAACTTCTTTGAAATCACGCTTCAAGATTGCATCACGACGAGCTTTCTTGATTTGTTTAACCATGTCTTTTACACAGTTGTGTAGAACTTGGTCTAGCAGTTGAGCACGGTACTCTTCTTTTTCTTCGTCAGACATGTCTTCTGGAAGTTTAAGAGTAGGGAACTCTTCCATCACGTTAACACCAGCGAAAGCTTGGCTAACTGAGATTAGAGCGTGGAACTGCTCGAAGTTGTCTAAAACATTTTGTGCGCTTGCTGGAAGGCTGTCCCAAGCTTCGCGTACTGCTTCTTCAGACACTTCGTGAATAGAAGTAACCATAAAGTGCATCTCTTTTGGCACGCCATCAAATTCAATAACTTGACGAAGTTCTGGTGAGATGGTGGTTAAATCGACTTCTTGTTGTTCGTTGTTTGTAGCGTCTGACATAGTATTTCTCTTTAAAAAGAAACAATGCTAAAAAGATCTGTAAAAAAGTCAATATAATATAGAGATTAGGGCATGATTTAAGCCTAAATTTGAGCTACTTTGAATATTCAACACTAGATAAAGGTGATGTGATGATAGAAAAGGGATCTTCGATGCGCATATTGCTGGTTGATGATGTTCAACTAGATAGGATGCAACTTGCTATCCGACTCAAGCAACTGGGTCATATTGTAGAAGCTGTCGGTAGCGGAAAAGAAGCCCTGAGTGTTTATTCTGATTTTGATCCTGAACTCGTGTTACTTGATATCAGCATGCCTGAGATGGATGGTTTCGAAGTGGCTAATGAGGTTCGAAGCCGATTCCCAGAATGGGTTCCCATCATCTTTCTTAGTGGTCACGAAGAGCCTGAGATGATCGCAAAAGCGATTGACGCTGGTGGCGACGATTACCTGATCAAACCGGTAAACAAGGTCGTTTTAAATTCTAAGTTGATTGCGATGCAACGTATCGCACACATGAGACGAGAGCTAAAACAAAGCACAGCCAAACTCGAAGAACTGAACATCCTTCTGCAGCAACAAGCCAACGAAGATGGCCTGACCAAATTGTATAACCGTCGATATATGGATACTAAGCTTGAAGAGAGCATAGCGTGGCACGGAAGACGTAATATATCCATGACAGTCATACTTCTAGATGTAGACTTCTTTAAGCCTTACAACGATAATTATGGTCATATTCAAGGGGATAAGTGCTTACAAGGGCTTGCTAATACCTTGAAACAGCTGTTTGTGCGTGCGGGAGAATTTGTCGGTCGTTATGGCGGTGAAGAGTTTGTTCTGATTCTTAGCGATACAGACAGTGAAGGCGCTAAGGTACACGCGACTCGAGTTAAAGAGGCATTGCATGAGATGAACTACGCTCATGAACACTCAACGGTATCGGATAGAGTGACAGCGTCACAAGGTGTGTTGTCATTTGTGCCAGAAGGTGGCGAATCTATTGCGTCTATTTACGAAAAGGTCGATCAAGCGCTTTATCAAGCGAAGCAAAGTGGTAGAAATACATTTGTACAACGCAACATTTTGGAGCTTGCTCGTTAGTTGGCGAGCTCTTTTAGATATTTGAATTTATACTTCTAATAGCGTTTGAGCTAGGAAGTGCTTTAAGTGATAAAAGAAATGCCATATTCGAAGTCATTTTCTATGACTAACACATCTTGGACGCTTGCGGTTCCTCTATTTTTTACCGCTTTGGCGACCACTGTTAATGCCAATTCGCTATCTGATCTTTTCCGAAAGGATCTAGAGCAGAGCTTTGCCACCAGTGTATTGCTCAACGACACCGATGTTTTCACTTTTGGCATCAACAACTTTGATCCCAATAAAGTATTTAGTTTGGACAATGAAGACATCGGTTCGAATGATTCGGTAAGTCGTCGCCAAAACATCACCTCCCTGAGTTTGCCTTACACATTTGAATTACCAAGTTACATCGAAGACAACCACCAAGAGGTGACGCTACGCTTGTCTGCATTGCGAATCGAGAACGATGTCGAGTACGCGGCAGCAAACAAAAATGATTTTCAAAAAGAGTCGGTAGTGTCTGGCTACGTCGAATTCGCGAATGTGTCCCAGTTAGACGAATATTGGAGCTTCAGCTCTGCAATCGGTAACCACATCTCTTACTACCGCAATGATTATGAATATCGCGCTTCGTTGCTAAAGCCTATTCAAGACCAACTGGATGGCGTATATCTCAATACTGATGCTTGGGCTTACATCATCGAGCCTAAAATCAAGCTGATGTACGAAGATAAGAATGACTGGGGAAAGTACAAATTGAGCACCAGTTGGCATTACTTTAATGGCATCGGCTGGGGCGAGGCGAACAATGGCAATGTCGGCCACCCAGAAGGGTGGTATATTGCCAATGAAGCCAAGGTTTTCTATGATCTCGTACGTTGGGATAAGAACATCACATCGATGTACTCGAGTATAAGACGAATTGATATTGGTGGTGACACTGTGGCCTCTATGGGCACCACATCTTACTACGAGGGCAGTGTTGGCTGGTTGCTTAACCCAAACCTGTTTAATGAGTGGGTCGATAATGTGGGAATAGGTTTTACGATTAACTACGGAAGTAGTTTAAAAGGTGGCAGCTTGGTTATCTTCTTCAACCAAGATTAAGCTCTCTTTTTCCAGTTGAGCTATACGGCCTCAAATCAATGAGGCTTGTTGTACTTGAAAGAGATATTTATTGGAGCAGAGTGCTATTAACGTCTTAAGCTATTTAGATCTCTAGCACTCAATATCTTTCGCTATCAACCATTGTTAACGGTCAATACATAGTTTGTTTCGACCGGTTTCTTTCGCTTTATACAGCGCTTGGTCAGCAAGCTTCAACACCTCTTCAGGATGTCTGGTGGTTGTGCTATCGGAAAGTCCAATACTCACCGTCACATTCACCACTTCCGATGGTTTACCGTTCTTGCCACGCTTTTTCATACCCACTTCATGATCGTCGGGGCGCTCATGGCTATTCCGAATCGTCATGTCGTAGTTTTGAACTTCGGAAATCAGAGCTTGAAGGTGCTCTTTAACTTGTTCCGAATGTTTGCCTTTGAAGATAATCGTGAACTCTTCTCCACCATAGCGATAAGCTTTAGCGCCGCCTGTGGTTTCCCTCAGAATGCGCGCCACCAGTTTTAACACATCGTCGCCAATGTCATGTCCGTAGGTATCGTTAAATTGCTTAAAGTGATCGATATCGACCATCGCCATCGAATACTTACGCCCCAAGTGCTTCATATCGACTTCTAAGGCGTGTCGACCGGGAATGTTAGTCAGTTGGTCGTTAAAGGCCATATCATGACTAGCAGACATCACATAGACGATGATCAACGTGCCTGATAACGAGAACATGGTGCTGGAGATGTACTGAACGTCGAAGAAGATGAACGTACAAGAAGAAAGCAGGATAGCGCTATAAACCACAACATCGATAGAGCGGTTATACACCAACACGAGAATGGCAGTAAGGCCAAGCAAACAAAGGCTATATAACACTAAAACAAAAGGCAGTTTGGAGAAGTCTCTGACAATAAACAGAAGACCATCACTCCATGATTCAAAACCGCCGGCATGGAAGTGAGAGACGATCAATTGTGCCCACACCATAAACAGAACAAGAACGATGGCGTAGAGCAGCATCGACTTTGAGTTTACGCCGTTATCAGGGAAGGCATAAACAAGTAAGCAAGTGACAGGTACTAATGCCGCAAGTAACGAGAGCTCTAATAGCGTTGTGCCAGTATTGAGAGGCGTTTGTAAGCGAACTTGGATGATCAGATAAGCGACAAGCATGGTCACCGATACCATCGCCATTCGACCTTGTCTGAACGTATGGCATAGCAGAACCGCAACGCTCAATAAAATGTAAGGGAGGTTGCTAGCAAACCCTAAATTTGAGTCCGTCACGAGAATGACGTTGTCCATACCAACGAGCAAAATTGTTAACAGGACTAAAGGGAAGCAAAATCGAAACATGCTCGACGTTACAAAAGATGATGCCATTTATGTGGTGAGCCTAACTATATTGATGATCTTATTATTTAATACTATGCGTAGGATACGGTTAAACAAGCGATTGCCAAGCTTTTTGCCTAAATTAGAGCAAAAACATAGTCATAGGTCGCTATTGGTGCAATCATTTTTATATGTATTTTGAGTTGCTATTAACCTTAGAACGAACTACACAGTATATATGAGAAATTAATTAGTCGTTATAGATACTTAACAAAATCTGCTCTGCTGCTCTTACGTTGGCGCTGTCACTTAAAGGGCTTGATGATCAGTTATCATTGAGTGACCTTTTCATTAAGCGACGAAGATCTGTAATGAAGTCAGAGTAAGATTAAATAATGCCTAAGTTTCAACTATGGACAGTAAAACCTATAACTGAGTTATAGAAAGCTATTAGGAATTGCATGGTTTCAAGTGACTTTAGAAACGACTGCGACTAGAAAAACCGCTACAAATGGAGGTGTGGTATGCAAATTAGTGTTGATGTACATAACTATATGGAAACTCTGGTCGGTCATGTATTGGCTACCGAGGAATATGTGTCTAGTTATACCAACGAACAGTTGGCCGATCTCGCGTGCTTGGCTTTGGGCCAGCTAAAACCTATCTATATTCGTTTTGATATCGATTTTCTGTCAGCATTGCCAGAAGACAAATTGGTGCTCTATAAACGCAATAGTGAGATCGCGGTCAAAAATGCAGAAAGTATGATTATTGACGATCGAAGACGTGAACGTGACGACAATGTGCCTGTTATATTTAGTCAACACAATTTTGACGATGACGTAGAATTGCAATGGTATGAAAAGCCGTTGTTGAACCGTAAACAGTCATGATAGTTTAGGGTGAATACGGTCATTTAAGGAGTAAAAAAACGTGGGATTCTTTTCTAGATTATTTGGTGGCAAAGAAAAAACCGAACAAAAAGTAGAGATTGAGCCAGTCGAATATAAGGGTTTCAATATCTATCAAGATGCCATTGCAGAATCTGGTCAATACCGTGTTGCTGGGCGAATCGAGAAAGAATTCGATGGTGAAATCAAAACTCACCGTTTTATTCGTTCAGATGTTGTTTCAAACAAACAAGATGCCGATGAATTGATGCTCAAAAAATCGCAGATGTTCATCGACCAAATGGGCGACAATATATTTAGCTAACCAATTAGGGTTAGAATTGATGTTGGTCATAATTTAGAGAGCTTTCAGTGTATATGCTGAAAGCTCTTTTTAGTTTTATGGATAAAGAACAGCTAGTGAGTTGTTATTAAAAGGATTATTTGCAAGTGGTTTGACCTCTTGGTTCGAGACGGTCGTCATTTATCCGAATGAAGCGCTCAAATTCCGTCCAAATCGTTATAAGTAATAACTTTTCCTGTTCTTTGAACAAAACGCTTGAAGTATTAGTTGTCGTTAGATACAAACGAATAAGTCATTCGTGCCAATAGTCAAGGAATAGCTATGCAAATTGGTGTACCAAGAGAAACGCTCGCAGGTGAAACGCGAGTCGCTGCTTCGCCGAAATCGGTAGAACAGCTTCTAAAATTAGGATTTGAAGTTTGTGTTGAATCACAAGCAGGTGCGTTAGCAAGTTTTGAAGATGCAGCTTATGAACAAGCTGGAGCAAAAGTTGTCACCGCAGATGAAGCTTGGAAATCCGATATTATCTTTAAAGTTAACGCTCCGATCGTTGACGAGTCTAAAAATGAAATCGATCTTCTTAAAGATGGCGCAACATTGGTCAGCTTTATTTGGCCTGCTCAAAATCCAGAGTTAATGGAACAATTGTCCAGTCGTAACATCAACGTGATGGCGATGGATTCTGTACCACGAATTTCAAGAGCTCAGGCGTTAGATGCATTGAGTTCTATGGCAAACATCGCGGGTTATCGTGCTGTTGTTGAAGCGGCGCATGAGTTTGGTCGATTCTTCACGGGCCAGATTACGGCTGCGGGTAAAGTTCCACCAGCAAAAGTACTGGTTGCAGGTGCTGGTGTTGCTGGACTAGCGGCAATCGGCGCTGCGGGTAGCTTAGGTGCGATCGTTCGTTCATTCGATGTTCGTCCTGAAGTTAAAGAACAAGTTGAGTCGATGGGCGCTGAATTCTTGGAAGTGGATTTCAAGGAAGACACCAGTGCTGGTGACGGCTACGCAAAAGAGATGTCTGAAGCATTCAATAAGAAAGCGGAAGAGCTTTATGCAGCTCAAGCAAAAGACGTTGATATCATCATTACTACGGCGCTGATTCCAGGTCGCCCGGCTCCGAAGCTGATTACCAAAGAGATGGTAGACAGCATGAGTGCAGGTAGTGTGATTGTAGACCTTGCGGCGGCCAATGGCGGTAACTGTGAATACACGGTTGCGGATCAAGTCATTACAACGGCTAATGGCGTGAAGGTGGTTGGTTACACTGATATGGTTGGTCGACTGCCGACTCAATCATCTCAACTGTATGCAACGAACCTAGTTAACCTTTTGAAACTGCTTTGCAAAGAGAAAGATGGCAACATCAATATCGACTTTGAAGATGTTGTTCTGCGTGGTGTTACTGTCGTTAAAGAGGGCGAGGTCACTTGGCCAGCTCCACCAATTCAAGTTTCAGCTCAACCACAACAAACTAAGCCAAAAGCGGCCAAACCAGAGCCTAAAGTTGAAGAACCTGTTTCTCCGATTAAGAAAGCGGCGGGTATGGCGGTAGCTGTTGGTGCATTCGCTTGGGTAGCTTCGGTTGCTCCAGCTGCGTTCTTATCTCACTTTACCGTTTTTGTTCTCGCTTGTGTGGTGGGTTATTACGTAGTTTGGAATGTAAGCCATTCTCTGCATACGCCTTTGATGTCCGTGACTAACGCTATTTCAGGCATCATTGTAGTAGGTGCACTGTTACAGATCGGGCAAGGAAGTGGCGTCGTCACGTTCTTATCATTTATTGCCGTATTAATTGCAAGTATCAATATCTTTGGTGGCTTTACCGTGACCAAACGTATGCTTGAAATGTTCCGTAAAGACTAAGGAGTAACAGATGTCTGAAGGATTAGTACAAGCAGCTTATATTGTTGCTGCTGTATTTTTTATTATGAGCTTGGCTGGGTTATCGAAACAGGAATCTGCGCGTGCAGGTAACTATTACGGTATCACGGGTATGGCAATCGCGTTGATCGCAACGATCTTTGGCCCTCACTCTGCTGGTATTGTGTGGATCATCATTGCTATGGTGATCGGTGGTGGTATTGGTATCCACTACGCAAGAAAAGTAGAAATGACTGAAATGCCAGAGCTGGTTGCAATTCTGCACAGCTTCGTAGGTATGGCTGCAGTACTTGTAGGTTACAACAGCTACATCGATCCACCTGCTGCTGTTTCTATCAACCCTGCAGATATTCATGCAGAGCACGTTATCCATCTAGTGGAAGTGTTCCTTGGCGTGTTTATCGGTGCGGTGACGTTCACGGGTTCTATTGTTGCGTTTGGTAAGCTTCGTGGCGTTATCTCTTCGTCTGCATTGAACATCCCTCATAAGCACAAGTGGAATCTAGCGGCTATCGTAGTTTCTACACTGCTGATGATCATGTTCGTAAAAGCAGACGGCAGCATGTTCGCACTAATGGTGATGACACTTATCGCATTCGCATTCGGTTACCACCTAGTGGCATCGATTGGCGGTGCAGATATGCCAGTAGTTGTCTCTATGCTGAACTCGTACTCTGGTTGGGCAGCAGCAGCGGCAGGTTTCATGCTTGCAAACGATCTGCTTATCGTAACTGGTGCATTGGTTGGTTCGTCGGGTGCGATTCTGTCTTACATTATGTGTAAGGCGATGAACCGCTCTTTCATCAGCGTTATTGCTGGTGGATTCGGCCAAGAAGTGGTTGTGTCTGATGGCGATGAAGAGCAAGGTGAACACCGCGAAACATCAGCTGAAGATGTGGCTGATATGCTGAAAAACTCTAAGTCAGTAATCATCACTCCTGGATACGGCATGGCAGTAGCTCAAGCACAATACCCAGTGCATGAAATCACTGAGAAGCTACGAGCGCAGGGCATTAATGTTCGATTTGGTATCCACCCAGTTGCTGGTAGGTTACCGGGTCACATGAACGTACTGCTTGCTGAAGCGAAAGTGCCTTACGATATCGTTCTAGAAATGGACGAAATCAACGATGACTTCGATGAGACAGATACTGTATTAGTAATTGGTGCGAATGACACCGTAAACCCTGCAGCACTTGAAGATCCAAACAGCCCAATTGCTGGTATGCCAGTACTTGAAGTTTGGAACGCTCAGAATGTTATCGTATTCAAGCGTTCGATGAACACAGGTTACGCCGGTGTGCAAAACCCACTGTTCTTCAAAGAGAACACGCAGATGCTGTTTGGCGATGCTAAGTCGAGTTGCTCTAAGATTTTAGAGCACTTATAAGTGGGTACGCTGACCTACTGATGTGAAGCCTCGCTATTGCGGTAATGCCGTTCACTT